>NZ_NIZW01000015.1 GCF_002727185.1 Rhodopirellula bahusiensis | reverse complement strand
TCCCTGCTAGCCTGATTTGAACCTGCCAGTCGGGATTCTGACCACTTCCAAAATCTAACGCCATGCCAATCGCAAACCGCGAGGTGCGCTCCCTGAGCTGATTCCCACTGAATTTGGCTTGTGGGTGGGCAATCGGCTTTCGTAGGGTCGCGACAGGATCGCGCGAATCGTTTTGCGTTGGTCTGTGCTCTCATTTTTCTACATTTCCCGTTCGAGCTGATACCCGCTTGGCTGATCGGTTTCAACCTTTCGACTCATCGCCTCGTCCTTCGCGTGAAACAAAGTCACCGATGACGAGGTTGGCTGCTGCGCATTGCGGACTGAGCCGAGTAGCAGTCGTTGCGTGGGGAATCGCCGCGTTTTGCGTGTTGGAAGGTCATTCGGTCGCGTTGGCTCAGCAAGCGACCGAGCGTTCGGTCTACGAAGTCACCGATGTTTCACGGACATTGCAGTTGTCCGGAGATGCCGTTCATCGTTGGCAAGACGGTGATCGAGAGTTCACGCTGATGCGTGGCAACGTGGAATTAAAATTCGAAGGCAAGCGGTATGAAGCTGCGACGATCTTGGTCGCTTTGTCCGGCAAGCAAAAAGAATTGACGGCTCATTTGTTGATGGACCGCGTGACGTTGGGACCCGGACAAACGACGAGTCAGCCGATTGTGCAAACGGTCAGCCTGACATCGGTGCCGATTGTTCGAGCCGACCAGTATCGCGGACGAGCGAAGGTTCCATCGGATTGGTGGGCGAAGATGGGCATTCGCCCGGACACACCGGCTCCACCAATGTCTGCTCCCGCCCAGCCCGATTCTCAATACGTTCAGCCCGTTCAGTACCTTGAGCCTGTTTTGGGTGAGCCCAATTTGCCGTCCGGTGGCTTGGTGCTGGATCCGCCGAGGGTTTCCAATCAGCCACCGCCGGTTCAAAGTTTTCAACCTCCGGTGATGGAGACTCCACCACCTTCGATCACGACGTCCGATGGTGGCACCACCGGCGGCGTGCCGTTCATCGTTGGTGGCGGCACACGAAGCATCGAGGTTTTCTCGCGAGGCGCGAACACTCCTGCGGAACTTCAGTACATCAATCGGCCCGGTACCAACGAATCCGTCGTGATTGCTCGGGGCGGTGTCACCGTTTTGGTGCGGGACGTCTCGGCTCGTTTGCCCAGCGGAGAGATCATGCCTCTGGGAACCGTCTCGCTTTCGGCCAATCGGATCGTCGCTTGGATGCCACGTTTGAGCGATGTCTTCCAAGGCACCCAGGATTTTAAATCAAGCGACGGTGAACTTTACCTTGAAGGCGACATTGTTTTCCGACAAGGCGACCGGATCATTTACGCCGAGTCGATGTACTACAACGTCACTCAAGAAGTCGGCATGGTGCTGGACGCTGAGACCATCACGACCATTCCCGAATATGCGGGAACGGTGCGGTTGAAAGCGGAGGTGATGCAACAAATCAGCCGTGGCAACTTCCGAGCGATTGATGCGGCGGTCACAAGTAGCCGAATGGGTGTGCCTCGCTATTGGTTGCAGAGCAATCAATTGGAACTGACGCAGCGCCCAATCGTGCGTGCTGATCCAATCTCGAGACTGCCGATCACCGATAGCGAACCGATCGTGACCAGTGGTGGCAACTTTGTCTATTTGGGCGGTGTGCCCGTGCTGGCTTGGCCGAGGTTCACGACTCCGCTTCGAAAGCCAACGTTCTATCTGACCGGGGCTGACGTTCGGAACGATGACATCTTTGGTTCTCAGGTGCTGCTTGAGTGGGACTTGTTCCAGTTGCTCGGGTTCACCAATCCGCCCGCGGGAGTGGAAACGATACTGCTCACCGATTACTTGAGTGAACGCGGACCGGCGGTGGGGACGCGAACGACGTATGCATTGCCCAGTTTGTTTGGGTTCGGCGGACCGGCTTCGGGAACCTACGACAGCTACATCATCAAAGACGACGGATTGGACGTCCTAGGACAGGGCCGTCGTGATCTGCAACCGGAAGAGACCTACCGCGGGCGAGCGACGTTGCGGCATCGGCACTACTTGCCGGGTGACTGGGAATTCATCGCTGAAGTTGGCTACTTGAGCGACCGCAACTTCCTGGAACAGTACTTCGAATCCGAATGGGACCAAGACGCCGATCATCGTACCGGTTTGCGATTCCGGAAATACTCCGGTTCTCAGATGTTGGACATTGCGGCCAACTTCCAGGTCAACGACTTCTTCATGGAAACCGAAGAGCTGCCGGCGATCGAGCACTACGCTCTCGGCGGATCGATCTTGGGTGATTCGTTGACTTGGTCGATGCACAACGAGATCGGCTACAAACACTTGCAAGTCGCCGACGCTCCGGAAGACCCCGTGATCGCCGCAGGAACGTATACCTTGCCCGGCGAACTGGACCGCGAAGGCGTTGTGACTCGAACGAGGCAAGAAATATCCGCGCCGCTTGACGCTGGTCCGGTCAAGGTCATTCCGTTCGCGATCGGCGAAGCGGCTCACTATGGCGAAGGCACCAATGGCGATGATGTGACACGTTTGTGGGGCGGCGGCGGTTTGCGATTGAACCTGCCCATGTCGCGAGTCGATCCAACGATCCAAAGTTCACTGCTGAATATTCGCGGATTGGCTCACAAAATCGATTGGTCGGCGGAGTACTTCTATGCCGACAGCGACACGGACATGGATGAGTTGCCATACTACGATTCGCTGGATGACAACGCCCAGGAAGAGTTTCGGCGGGTGTTCACGGGGACAACGTTTGGTGGACTGTTGCCCGACCAGTTTGACCCACGAAATTACGCGTTTCGTCAGGGCATCCAGCGCAATGTGACCAGTGCCAGCGACACCGTGGTTGATGACTTACAGCAGTTGCGTTTGGGAATGAAGCATCGCTTCCAAACGAAACGTGGACTGCCGGGACGTGAGCGGATCGTGGATCTGTTCCGGTTCGACATGGAAACCACTTTGTATCCCAAAGAAGACCGCGACAACTTTGGTGAGACCGTTGGGCCGACCATGTTTGATGCTCAGTACAACATCGGTGACCGGTTCACGTTATTGAGCGATGGCTACATCGATTTCTTCGACAACGGCCTGCGTTCGATCAGTGCAGGGTTCCGAACCAGTCGGCCTGGTTTGGGAGATTTGTATGTTGGGTTGCTGTCGATCGAAGGGCCGGTCAGCAGCACCGTCCTGCGGACGAGTTTGGATTACCGCTTGAACCACAAATGGATCGTTTCAGCCGGGAACGTCTATGACTTTGGTGAGACCGGCAACGTCGGCCAGACCTTGGGGCTCACCCGAGTTGGCGAATCGTTCCTCGTTCAGTTGGCAGCCAATGTCGACGCCGGGCGTGACAACACGAGCTTCGGTTTCATGATCGAGCCTCGCTTCTTGCCATCGACCCGGCTCGGACGTTTGGGCGGTCAGTTGATTCCTCCGCCTGGTGTCGAAGGGCTGGAGTGATGACTTCGAAACCAGGTACTTGGGCTTCGAAGTTTCGCTGTGCGATCCTGGGCGTATGGTTCGCTTGCGGGGACCAAAACAGTTTCTGGATTCACTTGCCCGTTGCCGCGGCGGTGATTGCGATGGGGGCGTGGTTGAGCGTCAGCCCTGTTGAATGGGCGGTTTTGATTTTGGCGATCGGCGGTGTGCTGACAGCGGAGTTGCTGAACTCGTCGATCGAGTTGTTGGTGTCCGTTCTGCATCCGCAACATCACCCGCGGATCGGGCAGGCACTCGATGTCGCAGCAGGTGCCGTCTTGGTGATGAGCCTGGCTGCCGTGGCGGTCGGTTTGATCGTGCTGTTGCCGCCGCTATGCGGTCGCCTGTTCGGTGTCTGATTCGCCGGTGGTGGGCTCACTGATGGTTAGCTCGCCGGTGCCTGATTCGCTGGAGTTCGCCTCTTCGAGGCTCTCTTGGACTTCGCGTCCTGCGGTCCAGTAAAAGATCGTGCCGATGATCGCCATCACGACTTTGACCAGTTCAAATACCAACGCGACCAGCGTTCCTGATGCGTCCGTCGTTTTCGCGGGAATGATGTGATACAGCGTTTCGATGGTCACCTCTAAAAGTCCAACACCGGCGGGTGTCAGCGGAAGGGCTGACATCAGCATGCCGATGGGAACGATGACGAAGTGTTCGGCCAAGGTTGGTGGCAAGTCGTACATGGAGACCGCGATCAGATACATGCTGATCACGAGCAATCCCTGGACGACAACGCTCATCAGTAGAGACGATGCAAAAGCCCATGGATGATGATGGAACATCCGCAGGGGCGGACCGACATGTTCGATCAGTGAACCGACCACCGGAAGCTTCTCGCCACGTTGGAGCAGCGTGTCGACAAATTTGCCACCGAAGACGAGCGTCGCCAGAATGGCGGAACCCACTGAGAGCAACGCGATGGTGATGAGTTTGATGTCATCAATCGTGATCCCATTGAATTCAAACGGGTCCTGCGATTGATGAATCAGCAACCCACCGGAAACCAGCAGCAGCAACCCATACAGTCCCGCACCTCGATCGACGACGACCGACGCGACGGCGGCAACGCGTTTGCCCGGAGAACGTTTGGCCAGGAAGACCGCTTTGAAGAGGTCGCCACCCACGCTGCCCGCGGAGACAAAGCTCAGCAGAAAGCAAATCGAACTCAATCGCATCGCTTCCATCAGGCTGAGCGGGATGCCTTGGCAACGAACCAAAACCCACCAACGAACAAACGAAACCAACAACGCACAAATGGCAACGGCGAGCGCACCGACCAACAAAGGAGTGTTGATGGATCGGGCGGCCAGGTCTTCCCATTCGGTGGGTTCAATTCGGCTGAGCAGAAACCAAATGATGGCGACTGGTACCGCGAATTTGACCAGGGTGATCGCGTAGCGTTGAAAGTTTTCGGGCATGGCGGCAAGAATAATTCGCGGTGATCGCTTCGGATAGGCGATTTGATCGCGATTCAGGGACGCCCGGGAGTGTTCTGCAGGTCTCGCTCGGAGATCACTGTTTTTGATGTCGACTCGCTTGTGTCGTCGACTTGAACCCACTCGTTTGATCGATTGGACTCTTCCGGAATGGCAAAGACAGCCAACGCGGTTGTTTTGCCTTTGACCATTTGCTCGGGCAACGCGATCGCTGGGAAGGATTCAGGCAACGTGTCTCGCGTGGACTGCGTGATCAGCAGGGAACGGTCCAGCGGTTTGGTCAGCGATTCGACTCGCGAGGCAATGTTCACGGTGTCGCCAATCGCGGTGTATTCCTGACGCTTGGGCGAACCGATGCATCCGACCACGGCCGGGCCCGTGTTGATGCCAATTCCAATCGCGAAATCTTCCCAGCCGGCTTCTCGCAGCAGGGCTTTTTTGTTCGCCATTGAGGTTGCCAGTTCTTGTCCCGCGGCGACCGCTTTGGGGCCGTGGTCCACGAGGCTGCCGCCAACGCCAAAGATCGCCATGAAGCCATCACCCAAGAACTTATTCACCATTCCGCCGTGCGATTCGATCACTTCGACCGCTTCTTGAAAGAACAAGTTGAGTGCTTGAACGACCTGCGTTGGCGTGAGCTTGGATGATTGACGAGTGAAGTTGCGGACGTCCACGAACATGACCGAGATGACTTGTTCACTGCCGTTGAGACCATCGCTTTGGTTCATGATCTGTTTGGCCGCTTCGCGTCCTACGTGACGACCAAATGTCTCCTGCAACTTTTCGCGGTGTTGCAATCCGTCGACCATCCGATTGAATCGTTCGATCAAGTGCCCAAAGTCGTCGCTGCGAAGGAGCTTCACTCGGACGTCCAAGTTGCCTCGCGCGACATTCGATGCGGCACGTTGCAACTGCATCACTGGCGCAGTGACCCAGCGTCCGAGCATCCAACTGGTGATCAAACCAAACGCGATCGCAACAATGCCGACGGTCACGCCAAACATCGGCGACAGGTTGGCTGCATCAGGGACGATCAGCAACATCACCAGCGAGATCACTGGACAGACAACTGCGGAGAATGCCCACAGGATTCCGCGAGCCCGGATGCTTAGCGGAACCGCTCCGGGAACGTTGGCTGGGTTGCTGTCTTGGAAGAAGACCGGAAACAGCGTTGCCTGAGCGGTGAGTTCGACGGCGAAGAAACTCTGCGTGACCGCGATCAGCGACGCGATCACAAACGAGGTGATCAGGTGCCAAACGACCAACCCGGAAAGCGGCTCTCCCGCGGACGCGATGGCGAGCGGGAAAACGGGAATGCAGGAAAGCCAACCAATCGCCGCGACCAGCAGGAACCACCATGGCAAATGGATCACTCGGCGGCGAGCGGCAGCGAGCGTCTCAGGTTCGATCGGCTGATGATTCAGCAGAGCTCGGTGGACGCTGCGGAGTTGCCAAAGCGGCACGACATAGCAGGCGATCGCGACCGGGTACACGAACAGATTGAAAACCTGCCAACAGGCATGGAAACGGTCCATTTGTGCTGGCGAGAGCAGCGGTTGGATCTGCGTTTGGTTGTAGAGAATGTTGAAAACGCTGCCGATCACATTCGCGATGATCGGCGAGACCCCGACCAGGAACATGGCGTGACGTTGAGCCCAGGTCCAGCGGCGGGGCGTTTCGGCGAGCGGTGGCGACATCGGGTGTTTCAAGCGGGACTGGACGGGCGGTGCCTGGAAAGGACGTGAGCAGTGTACTGTTTCTTACCCCGCCCCTCATAATTGGGTGCACGAATTGCTATGGTGGAGTCGCTTGAATCGAACTCAATTTTGATTTCGTCCCATTCGTCCTTTCCCGAGGTGCTCCATGTCCGTTTTGAATCGGTGTGTTCTCAATCGTTGTGTCGTCAATTTGGCGTTGCCAGCGTTTCTGTTCGTCGCTGTCGCGTGCCAAACCAACGTTCAAGCTCAAGACGCCGCCACGGCAAAACCAGTCACGGTGGATGTCTTTGGTGCGGGATCGCTGGAAGTGCCCGAATCGTTTAAGAAAACGACCCCTCGCAGCCGGATCATCGAGCACGAATTCGCGGTCAAGGATGGCGAAGGCGACGATGCGCCCTCGGCTCGCGTCACGATGATGGCGGCTGGCGGAGACGTCAAAGCCAACCTGGATCGATGGAAGAATCAATTCAGCGGCTCGGACAAGAAAGTCGCTGAGACCGAAGTGAAGAAGGAAGGCGATTGGCAGACGCACGTGATCGAAGTCTCGGGCACCTTTACCGAAACCATGGGCGGCGGACCGTTCTCTGGCGGACGAAAGGTCCAACGTGAAGATTACAAGATGATGGGGGCGATCTTGGTGCACCCAGAAGGCCGCAAGTTCTTCGTGAAGATGTATGGCCCCATCGCTTTGATCGAATCGAACCGCGATCTTTTCAAGAAAATGATCGCTTCGATTGACGAGTGAGATTGTTACGTTCGATGTGCCGTTGTGATCGCAGCGGCACTGTTGGAAATTCCCCGGCTCTTTTGATCGTTCCTTTCGGACATTGATCCTTTGAACACGCAAAGTTTTTTGGAACATCACGGCATCGCTCGCAACCCGTTCGCGGAGGAGGATGCGCAGACCGACCCGGTGTTTAAGCAGCACTGCATTCAGAACGCCTACCACCCTGCTTGGGACAAGGTGTACGGGGATCCAACCGAGCCGGCGACGGCGATCATCTTCGGGCCAAAAGGCAGCGGCAAAACCGCGATGCGATTGCAGGTTGATCGGCACCTGGTGCACTTCAACGCTCAGAACCCGGATGGCCGCGTCTACATCATCCGGTACGACGACTTCAATCCGTTCCTGGATCACTTCTGCGAACGGCTGGGACGACGAGCGTCTCGCAAACCCGAGAAAGCTCTCGATGCTTGGCGTTTGTGGGACCACATGGACGCGATTCTGTGTCTGGGTGTGACGGAATTGGTCGATCAGGTTTTGCTGGAAAGCGATTCGCATCGGCCCAAAGCGGACAATGGCAATCGAATCGACACCGCGAAACTGTCGAAGCTTGATCGCAACGACGCTCGCGATTTGCTGTTGCTGGCCGCTTCGTATGATCAGTCGACCTCGTCGACGTTTTCAGGCCGGTTCGAACAACTGCGCAAGCGGCTGGGGTATTCCAACTGGAACGCGTCGCTGGATTTTTGGTTCGCGATCGTTTGGTGCGTGCTGGTCGTTGGCGTTTTCGGTTGGCTGTTTTGGAACTCGGCCGATGAGGAAGGTGTTCGGACCTGGAATTTGTTGTGGTTCATTCCGGTGCTTTGCTTCTTTGGCAAACTGCCGTTTTTGATCCGTTGGTGTCGCAATCACTTGGCCGCGATGGGCATCCATCGTCACATGCGGGTCGGCAAACGAGAGACGTCTTCGGTCCGCAAGGTCCTGATGCAGTTCCCATCGAAGGAACTCGCCAGCCAGCCGCTGCCGCGTTACGACCGAACCGACGACCGTTATGAATTGCTGCGGAAGTTCCAGTCGCTTTTGGGGCGATTGGGATTTGACGGTGTGATTGTTCTGATGGACCGAGTCGACGAGCCTCACATGACCGGCGGCAAACCGGAGCTGATGCGTCGATTTGTGTGGCCGTTGCTGGACAACAAATTGCTGAAGCACCCCGGGATGGGGTTCAAGCTGATGTTGCCGGAGGAGCTCTACCGCGACACCGAACGAGAAACTCGCGAATTTCACGAGCGAGCTCGATTGGACAAGCAGAACGTCATTCCCGCATTTTCGTGGACGGGCGAATCGCTGTACGACCTGACGCGTTCACGAATGATCGCGTGTGCGGCGGAGGGCAAGCATCCCGATCCGAAGGAATTGTTTGACGATTCGCTGTCTTACGAGCGGATGTTGTCAGCATTTGAATCGTTGCGAGTGCCTCGGCATTTGTTCCGTTTTCTGTACCGAGTGCTGGTGGAACACTGCAATCAGTTCACCGATGCATCGCCGAAGTACAAAATCGATGCGTCCACGTTTGAAACTTCCTTGGCGGTTTACGTGCGAGAGATGGAACGGGTATGACGTTGGAATGGGAAAAAAGTTAGAATTCGGGTCAGTTTCCTAACCGGATTGATCGATACAATCCCTAAAGTCCACCACTTTTTGCTTGCGAGATCGCCTGTGCGGTCGCTTACCGGCAAAAACTCAACCTCTTTTCGATTCGACCGAGCTTTCAACTGCCCTTAAGGCAGGCTGGGTCGACCCGCTTGAACGTCCCGAAAGGGCGATTTCGCATCCATGACCACTTCTACGCCGACGACCAACAAAAAAATCGAATCCGTACCGGGGATCACTGTTCGCTTGTGCGGTGACTCAGGCGATGGAATGCAGCTTCTGGGCACGCAGTTGACCAACACTTCGGCGTTGGCAGGCAACGACGTGGCCACGTTCCCCGACTTCCCCGCTGAGATCCGTGCCCCACGCGGCACCCGAGCTGGGGTGTCTGGTTTCCAGGTTCAATTTGCCAGCGAATCGATCTTCACGCCTGGTGACACCCTGGACGCGTTGGTGGTGATGAACCCAGCGGCCATGGTCACCAATATCGGCGATCTGCGCAAAGGCGGGATCCTGATCGCCAACGAAGATGGCTTCAACGACAAGGAATACAAACTCGCGAAAGTCGAGAGCAACCCGCTCGAAGCCGACGTGATCGATCAGTCCTACCGGGTCGTGAAGGTCGCGATGACCAAGCTGACTCGCGCGGCTGTTGCTGAGCACGGGTTGTCGACCAAGATCGCCGACCGCTGCAAGAACTTCTTCGCAATGGGTTTGGTGTACTGGCTGTTTGGCCGTTCGCTCGACCCGACGTTGCGTTTCATCGAGGCCAAATTTGGGAAGAAGCCTGACATCGCCGCTGCCAACGTCGCGGCACTGCGGGCTGGTTGGGCTTATGGCGAAACGACCGAAGAGTTTAGCGAGAGCTATCAAGTCGAAGCCGCGGAACTCGAGCCGGGCACCTACCGAAACATCATGGGCAACCAAGCTCTCGCTTGGGGCTTGATCGCTGCATCGAACATCAGCGGCAAAGAGATGTTCTACGGAACGTATCCAATCACGCCCGCCTCTGACATTTTGCACGAGCTGACGAAGTTCAAGAACTTTGGCGTTCGCACGTTTCAAGCGGAAGACGAGATCGCCGCGATCGGAGCCACGATCGGAGCTGCCTTCGGCGGCACGATGGCGGTCACCGCCAGCAGTGGTCCCGGCATCGCTTTGAAAGGCGAAGCGATGGGATTGGGCGTGATGTTGGAATTGCCGATGATCGTGATCAACGTTCAACGCGGCGGACCCAGCACCGGACTGCCAACGAAGACCGAGCAGAGCGATTTGTTGCAAGTCATGTTTGGCCGCAACGGTGAAGCACCGATGCCTGTCTTGGCACCTCGTTCGCCTGGCGATTGCTTCGCGATGGCGGTGGAAGCATGGCGCATCGCGACGGAATGCATGGTTCCTGTGATGTTGCTTTCCGATGGCTACATCGCCAACGGCAGTGAACCATGGAAGATCCCTGACATGGATGAGTTGCCAACCATCAAATGCAGCCACCCAGAAGAGCACACTGGCGAAGGCCCGTTCTTGCCATACGCTCGCGACGAGAATTTGGCTCGTCCGTGGGCGATTCCGGGTACGCCGGAGTTGATGCACCGCCTTGGCGGCTTGGAAAAGGAAGACGGCACGGGCAACGTGTCTTACGATCCGGCCAACCACCAACACATGTGCGACACGCGTGCGGCCAAGGTCGCGAAAATTGCGGAGCGTATTCCTGAGCAAGACGTCAACGGCGAAACTTCGGGTGACGTCTTGGTGGTTTCATGGGGCGGAACATACGGCGCTTGTCACACGGCGGTGAACCGTTGCCGTGAGGCTGGCCATTCGGTCTCCCACGCTCACATTCGTTACGTCAATCCACTGCCACGCAACATCGGCACCTTGCTGAAGTCGTTCAAGACGGTCGTCGTGCCGGAATTGAACTCCGGCCAACTGCGAATGTTGCTTCGTGCCGAGTACCTCGTGGACTGCATTGGGATCAACAAGATCCAGGGCAAGCCGTTTGCTGTTTCCGAATTGGTGGAAGCCATCAGCAAACACACTTCGACGCAATCACATAGCAAAGCGGGTTAGGCGTTCGCCATTCCCCTCGCTTCCGTCGTTGTTCAACGTTGCCAAAACCATCCCCACTCAATCATTCAATCCTATGAATCTTCCTGTCCTCAAGGCCGCCGACTTCGCCTCCGATCAAGACGTTCGCTGGTGCCCAGGTTGCGGTGACTATTCGATTCTCGCTCAGATGAAAAAGATCCTGCCGGATCTTGGTGTGCCTCGCGAGAAAACTGTGTTCGTCAGCGGCATCGGTTGCAGCAGCCGATTCCCGTATTACATGAACACGTATGGCATGCACAGCATTCACGGCCGTGCACCCACGTTCGCAACCGGATTGAAGTCGACTCGTCCTGATTTGATGGTGTGGGTCATCACCGGTGACGGCGATGCGCTCTCCATCGGTGGCAACCACTTCATCCACTGCTTGCGTCGTAACCTCGACGTCAACATCGTGTTGTTCAACAACCGGATCTATGGTTTGACGAAGGGTCAATACAGCCCAACCAGCACCGAAGGTCAGGTCACGAAGAGCACGCCAATGGGGGCGATCGATCACCCATTGAGCCCACTGTCAGTCGCCTTGGCCGCGGAAGCGACATTCGTCGCACGCAGCATTGATGCCCACGTTCAGCACCTTGGGAAAACACTCAAGGCGGCCGCGGAACACAAAGGAACATCACTCGTTGAGGTTTATCAAAACTGCAACGTGTTCAACGACGGGGCGATGGCCTACGCACAAGAACGCAAGCAACGTGCTGACAACGTCATCGAACTGGAGCACGGCAAGCCGTTGATCTTCGGTGCCGAACGTGACAAAGGCATTCGCTTGGTCGGCAGCCACCTCGAAGTCGTCAACACCGCGGATGTGCCAGCCGACGATTTGTTGATCCACGATGCAAACGATCCGAATCCTTCGATCCAGATGATGTTGGCACGCATGCGATACCCAGAGATGCCAGAGCCGATTGGCGTTCTGCGGAGTGTTGCTGGGGTGTCGACCTACAACGATCAAATCAACGAGCAAGTCACGCAAGCCAAAGCGGCACGCGGCGAAGGCGATCTCGCCAAGCTGTTCCGTAGCGGCGATACATGGGAGGTTACAGCCTGATGTCTCGAGGAAAAACTTTCGACAACATTGCCCGCGCGATTGGCGAAACGCCGATGGTGCAGATCAATCGCTTGGTCCCTTCGGGTGATGCGACGGTCTTTGCCAAGTGCGAGTTCTTTCAACCGCTCAACAGCGTGAAAGATCGTATCGGTGTGGCGATGATCGAAGCCGGGGAACGTGATGGAAGCATCAATCCCGACACGCACATCATCGAACCAACCAGTGGGAACACCGGCATTGCACTGGCGTTCGTCTGTGCGGCAAAGGGGTACAAGCTGACTCTCACGATGCCGGAATCAATGTCGGTTGAACGCCGTGCATTGTTGCGAGCGATGGGAGCCAACTTGGTTTTGACGCCTGCCGGCGACGGAATGAAGGGTGCCATCACGACGGCTCAAGAATTGGTCGACCAGACCGACAACGCGTTCATGCCTCAGCAGTTCGAAAACCCATCCAATCCAGCGATCCACGAAGCCACCACGGGGCCCGAGATTTGGGACGACACGGATGGCAAGATCGACGCGATTGTTGCGGGGGTGGGAACCGGCGGAACCATCACCGGTGTGGCCCGTTTCCTGAAGAAACAAAACCCAGACTTCAAAGCATTCGCGGTTGAGCCCAAGCACTCTCCCGTGATCAGTGGCGGATCGCCAGGCAAACACCGCATTCAAGGAATTGGTGCTGGCTTCATTCCCGGCAACTTGGACACGTCGATCATTGATGACGTTGTGCAGGTCGATGATGAAGATGCTTTTGAGTGGGGGCGACAGCTCGCCAAGCAAGAGGGCATCGTTGCCGGGATCAGTAGCGGAGCGAATATGTGGGCGGCTGCTCAGATTGCTGCGCGACCTGATATGAAGGGCAAGCGAATTGTCACCGTGATGTGCAGCTTAGGTGAACGTTATCTCAGCACGCCGCTGTTTGGTGACCTAGGCTTGTAACGGTGTTTGTGTCTGACAACTGGTAGGCGATATGAAAGCTTTCGAATCCACGCGGATTTTCTTTGACCAAGCCGCGGATCGTTTGGAGATTGATCCTGATCTTCGAGAAGCTTTGTTGATGCCCCAGCGTGAGGTGCAAGTTCAAGTGACGATCCGTCTCGACGACGGACGCCTGGCAAACTATGTCGGCTTTCGTGTGCAGCACGATCACAGTCGCGGGCCGATGAAGGGCGGATTGCGTTTTCACCCCGAAGTCGACTTGGACGAGACTCGCGCTTTGGCGAGTTTGATGACTTGGAAGACTGCCGTGGTGGATTTGCCATACGGCGGTGCGAAGGGCGGGATCGGAATCGACCCCAGCCAAATGTCGTGCTCTGAAATCGAACGGTTGACGCGAGCGTTCGTCGATCAAATTCACGACATCGTCGGGCCGGACACGGACATCCCCGCACCCGACATGGGAACGGATCACCAAGTGATGGCTTGGTTCCGAAACCAGTGGGAAAAGTACCACGGGTTTCATCCCGCGGTGATCACGGGGAAACCCGTTGAAGAGTACGGTGCCAAAGGCCGCGAAGAGGCGACCGGGCGAGGTGTTGGAACCTTGACCGTGAAGTTGGCCAAGCGTTTGGGGATGGAGGCGTCAAAGACCCGCGTCGCGATTCAAGGCTTCGGCAATGTGGGGTCACACGCGGCCAAGTTCTTGCATGACGCTCAGTTTCCAATCGTGGCCGTCTCGGACATCACCGGGACTTATTACAACGCCGAAGGGTTGAACATCCCTGAGTTGTTGCGACACAAGTTTTCGCACCCGAAGGGATTGCTGGAAGGCTTTGAACGAGCCGAGCATTTGCCACTGGATGCGTTGTTGAAACTGGATCACGTGGAGGTGTTGATTCCCGCTGCTTTGGGCGGAGTCATCACGCAAAAGAACGCGCAGGACATCAACGCGAAAGTCATCATCGAAGCGGCGAATGGGCCGGTCGATCCGGACGCGGACGCGGCGCTGCACGATCGCGGGGTCACGATCCTTCCTGACATTCTTGCGAATGCCGGCGGTGTCACGGTCAGCTATTTCGAATGGGTTCAAAATCGCCAGCACTACCGTTGGCCGCTCGATCGTGTGCGTCAAGAACTTGATCACACGATGAATGAAGCGTTTGAAAAAGTCTGGCAGATGGCCGCTCAGCACGAAGTTTCGCTTCGCACGGCAGCCTATATGATCGGTATCTCGCGAGTCCGGCATGCAACGGAACTCGCCGGCTTGGCATAGCGACTGGCCGTTCGAACGCCCGCGAAGGTTTGCTTCGCGAAACGTTCAGGTTGGCCGGTTGTTGTTTCGATCGAAAACAGCGTTGCACTTTGTGGCGGTTCGTCTCTTTGACGGATCGTGGCTGAGACGTGTCAGCACAAATCTCACTCCGGTATGACGTCGATCGTCGGCGTCTCTTCTTCGACCGGTTGGACGAAGAGCATCACTTCGGGCGCATCAGGTTCGATCGGAGAATCGGGTTCCCTATACGGTTCCGGAGTGACTGCCGTATCGCCGGTTGGAATCGGCTCACCTTCGGGAGGCGGGATCAGATTGAATTCAAAATGATTGTTCCCTTGAGCCACGGTGATCCTGGTCAAATCAAGAACGGCTCCATTGGCGATCGTCGGCCGCTCGATCTTCAGCATTTCTGCGGGAGTGATATCGGACGCCAATTTGCCGGGGGTCAGTTCATAGCGAATATCGTGAGTTCCGATTTTCGCTCCGGGGACGTTGGCGAGATAAATTGCCTCGAATTGGCCGCTGTCATTCGTGAAGGCGAGCGAAGGACGCCCGCCTGACACAGGATGAAACTCGAGTGCCATGTTGGGGACCGGAACACCGTCGTGAAAAACGGTGCCGGTCACTTGCCCAAGCGTTGACGATGGCTGCGGTTCACAACCGAGCGTCAGCAGCAGGCCCAATCCAATTGCACTTCGAAGCAGAAGGCTCATCCAGCAACAAACTCAAAGTTGATTTCGTTACTGCCATCAACCACTTCGACTTCGCTTGGTTCAAGTTTCTTCTTGCCGCCCATGTCGGGCTTTTTCGAAGTTGGAATGAACTCAGCGTCAGGGCTCGCTGGCATCGGAGCAGCGGGTCCATTGATCTCGTAGCGAATGGTGTGCTTCCCCACCAACGCTCCGTCAGTTTGTGCTGTGAACATCGCACTGTAGTGACCCTCGGCGTCTGTCACTGCCATCGAAGGGCGTCCGCCGTCGACGGGAACAAACTCAAGAGCAACTCCTTCGACTGGTTTTCCGTCTTGTGTGATGACCCCGGAAACTTCGCCGATTGGAGGTAGCTCAGGGCCACATCCGGTCATCAATGTGAGAGCGGCAAGTGTTGCCGTTCCGGTTAAAAATCGCGAGAACGCGTTCATCGAGTTGAGTTCCTTCAGGAAGAATGTTTGGACTGGATCAGATTGGAAGCGGCTTAGAAATCTTGCTCGTAAACGAAGCGATCGTTTCGGCCATTCATCGCCATGAAGACGTCGTCGAAGTCGATGCTGTCGGTGACGAAGCGAACCGAGCCATCACCCATGGTGAACATGGCACCGCCAACGTGGTTGGAACGGAAACCGTTGTGCAACGTGTAGCCGTACAGTTGGGTGTAGTTGCCCGAGTAGATGCTGTTGATGGGCCAACGTGGGACGGTGATGTTCGCGGTCCAGCCCAACCAACCGTGTTGTGAGGGGCCAGCGTTCCATGCTCCACCAGCGTGACTGCTTGGACGGCTGTCCGTACGAGTCTTGTCGGCGTGTGGCATTTCAGCGGAGTGTTCGCCAACGGCGATCGTTTGGCTGGTGCCGTCAATGATGCTGGCGAATCTTGGATTGCGATACTTCGAGTTGTTGATGCCGATGATGCCCGCGTCTTGCATCCATCCGTAACCCGTCCACACGTTTCGCGAACCGTCCGAACGTCCACCTGGTTGCCAGGTGCTATCGCCTTGGCGAATACCAGGTGTGTAGTAGTAACCAGCGACGCCGACGTAATCGACGATTTGAGTCTTGTAGGTGTCAGGGGCGCCGATCGCGGTTGTTGCACCGTTGGCATTGTTGTCGCGGTAGTTTTGCATCGGGTTCGATGGGCAGTTGAAGCCAGGGACAATGGCTTCGTCCAAAACTTCCCAGTTGCGATTCACGGCGTCTTGGGTGCTGAAGTCCGTGTCAACGAAAGTCAACTTGTCGTAGAGCGGCGACTGTTCCATTTGAGGAAGGATCTGCACCAACCATGAAGCTCCACGGTATGGGGAGCCGGCATCGGTTTGAGAGCCGATGTTGGCGGGGAACATCTTGAAGCTGCTGTGGTAGTTGTGAATCGCTAGGCCGAGTTGCTTCATGTTGTTTGAGCACTGCATGCGGCGTGCGGCTTCGCGTGCAGACTGCACGGCGGGAAGCAGCAGGCCGACCATCACACCAATGATGGCGATGACGACGAGCAGTTCGACGAGTGTGAAGCCGGAGCTTCTTGATGAACGAGAGGACGTAGGACGACGCATTGCTTGAATTTCCATTTGCATGTGCGAATAAATTGATGGTGGGGCTTCCGGCGATCAATCGCAACAAAAAGCGGCACCGTTGATGTTGTTTGGTGCAACGCAAGCAATAGGCCAGAACCAACCATTGAAAATTCGACCGCCTCCTCCTGCTGGGGATTTGCAAGAGCTTAGGGCGTTTTGTTTAACCGAGACAGGTTTGTGCGGACGGGAGAGATAAGCAGTCATTTGAGAAAAAAACAAAAAAAATCCGAGCGCTTCACAATGAAGGCAGTGAGGCAAATACCTCTGTAGGTAGGTGTTTTTGCGTGGGCGTGTTCGAAATTTGAGCGGTTGTGCTCGTTTAGAAGGCGTTCGTGGCACTTGTTGCTGAATATGACGCAAAAGCTGGTGGCCTATAGCGAATTTGCGACTTATGTCGAAGAATCGCGGCTTGGGCAATTTCGGGATCGAATGCTTGGTGTGCCAAAACAGATTGATGTCCTGGTAGACGCCCTTAGGTAAACTCTGCCCGGTTCGTTGCTTGAGCTGATGGGGCAGAAATTAGGGGCAAGCCGGATTCGATGGCTTGCCGGGGCTATCGGCGAAACGTCGTCATCGCTGATGCAGCCGCGAAATGTTCTCGACGACCAAGTAGCGTTGGTCAGCCGGGACGTCGTGGAACGTCTGGTTCGTCCCGCCGGGCCACTGGATTTGCATTTCGTCAATCACTTCACAGTCGGCGAGTCCGAAATCAATCACCGCTTCGTCGGTGCAAAGGTACCCATCGCCCGCGGTCACCCATTCGACCTGGGTGCCTCTTGCTGTCTTGATCGTGATGCACGTCCCGATCGCATCGCGTTCGCTTTGCACCCCGACCAACTCCAATTGCAGTCCATGGCCGGTTGCTTCTGAGATGATCTCTAGCAAGGCCGCGGGATGATCGAGGTGCGTGACGACAACATCCATTTGGCCATCTTGATTCCAGTCCAATTTCGCGAGACCACGGCCCAGGTGGTCAGTGGAAAAGTAGGAGGACGAATCTGACACTGACGCACGCTCAAATCGGTCCAGGCAGTTGTGAATCAGAAGTGGCTTCTGTCGGAACGGTTCGCCCAGGTAGCTTTGGTCGAAGATATGACCGTTGGTCGTCATTGCATCCAGCCAGCCGTCTCGATCAACATCCATACTCTTGGATCCAAAGCCGACGTTGTTCAGACAGAGGGCAGGCAACTGGTAGCTCGGCGCGGCATCGCGAAAAGATCCGCCGTCGGTTTGCAAAAACAGGTTGTCGTATTCATTGAAGAAGTTGCTGACATGCATGTCGAACCGACCGTCACGGTTGAAGTCGCCCGTTGCGATTCCCATGCAAGCGGTTGAAAGACCAAATCGCCCGCTGGCGACGCCGCGGATATTGGCGGTGTTCTTCCATCGGTCGCTGTTGGTTGTGAACAGATGGTTGGGACGAGCATCATTGCCAACGAACACCTCGTTTCCCACTTGGTCGTCCATGTCCGTGATGACGATTCCCAGCCCAGTGCCTGGGTTGGCGACTGATTCCGGGATCGGAACGCCATCAAAACCGCATTGCCCATCGCCGCGGTACCAATGGTCTGGTTCGGGACGTTCGCTAAGTGGACCGTGAAGCAGTTCGCGTCCTTGCGAATCAAATTCGGGCGGATCAAATGCACCTTCCAATTGGATGTAGTTGACCTCAAACAGATCCGGCATCGCATCGCCACTGATATCCGCGATTGCCATGGAGGCGGTGAATCGATTGCCCTGTCCATGGATCAGGTCCGTTGAATCTTTGAACGTGCCGTCGCCACAGTTGATGAGCATCTGATTCATTCCGATGTTCCCGATCAATAGATCCGGCCATCCGTCTTGATTGATATCGCCGACGCTGACGCTTTGAGAGTAGCGATCTTCGTCGCTGTTCGTTTGCTTCTCAACCGAAACGAAACGTTGGCCGAGGTTTCGGAAGAGTCGATTGGATCGGGTGCAACGCAGGTCAGGCGGATCGCCGGAACCTTGGGCAAAATAAAGATCGGGGCGTCCGTCGGCGTCATAGTCGATCACGCCCACGCCGCCACCGAGGGATTCATACAGTGCGATGGAGGACAGGTCCGCATGTTCGCCCTGGTACCATTGAAAGTTCAGACCCACGTCTTCCGCGACATTTCGAATGCTGACATTCAGATCTTTGTTCGGTGTTGCGGACCAGACGCGTTGATTGAGACCTGCGGACTGCGATTCCACGAGCGACCGCAACTTGAATTGGGAAGGCGAAAGGTTGGTCATCGCATCTTCAGCCATCATGCGCCGCAAGTCGGGAACACTCCTCAATCGTTGTCGCTGCATCTGGATCTGCGCGAGTTGAGAGTGTGCGTTTGTCGGTAGGTTCAGTTCCGTCCACCGCAGCGATTCAAGTGGCCGCCCCACATCGAGCAGGTGTTTGCTGATTAGGCTGATTCGTTCTTTATCGTCAGGATCCAGTTTCCATTGTTTCGCGACTTCTCGTGATTCGTTGATGATCGATGCCTTCGCTGCGAACGCTTCGCTTTGGTCCTCGCGTTGAAGTGCTTTCAGTGATTGTCGAATCCGCTGGTAGGTCACCAGATCAGCGGTGTTTCTCCGCAAGGCTTCCAAGAGGCAATGAACAGCGGATTCATATTGCCCGTGGTCGAAGTGGTAGCTGCCGATCGCGAACCAATAATCGTCGTAGGTTTCCAACGACGAAGATCGGGAGGAGTACCATTTCAAGAACGCTTCGTCGTCCTGTGATTCGGCCAACACACGCCCCAACAAAGCTTTCGCGGACGCGACATTGACGGGCCGGTTGGGCGAGTCTTCGGCGAGCGAGTCTTCCAATTCTTCGCGAGCTGATTGAAAGTCATTGTTCGAAAAAAAGTGTCTCGCCCGACCCTGTCCCGGTTCGAAGTGTTGCTCGATTTGTTCGTCACCGGAACGGATCGAAATTCTCGGTGTTGACTGCCCTCGAAAGATAAGGGACTCGAGCTGTTGCGAGTTTGCCTGCCCACGATCAACCAGAAGATCCGCGACTTGGGCGGCTTCAAAGGTTCGGCCATGCCGCATGAAGTGCTGCCACAATCGATGGTAGCCTTCGGGCTGAGTTGGGTTGACCGCAATTTTTCTTCGCAGCGCCTTTTCGTAGCGACGGTGGTCTTCAAGGTTCGAAGCGGTCTGCACGCACAGGTCGATCGCTTGTTCCCGCGAATGCGAATCAGACGTGGCGATGAGTTCAGCCAGATCCAATGATCTCGACAGATTGCCTCGTTCTGCTTCGACGCGAGCAGCCAACCAAATGGTGTCCAGATGATCGGGGCGTTCGATCATCAGCGAACGCAGTAATTTGGATGCGTGATCGAAATTGCCGCTTTCGAATGCGTCACTCGCATCGCTCAGCCGATCTTTCGGCTCGCTCGCTTGCGTCGAAAAAAGGTCGTCCGAAGGTGTGTCCTGCGTAACCGATTGACCGCAACCGGTTAACAGAGCCATACCCATTAAAACGCTGTTCCAGGCCATCCGTGATGGCTTGATCAATCGTACGCAAGAGAGGCCGCAGCGAGATGGATTCAATCGCACGATCATCGAGAACACTCTGTTCGAGCTTCACTTTCCGTCGACGCGGACGCGATTCGCATCGAACTGGTGTTCAGCAGGAAGGCAGGAATGATTGGCGGTAACCTCATCAGTGTTTGTGATGATAGCCACTTTCTTTTAGTGGCGAGATCCGCGACCAACGCGGCGCGACTGAGTGTACCAATCGCTCCTGCCCACTTGCTAAGCGATCATGGAGTGGAAGGAGCAGCGACTGGCGGTTCAGGTTGAAGCTTTCCCTTCTGAGGTGCCACGGTTCCAGGTGGCAGGCCGTTCTTTTCGGCTTCCAGGCCCTTTGCGTAGAACTCGGCATCGGGAGTGACAAGCGCGCTGTCAGGTCGACCGCACCCGGTCGATAGCAAAAGAGCAGAGCCAAGCAAAGCGAGCGAAGTGAACTTTTTCATCGGAATGATTCTGTGTGTGAGAGGGTTCGTCGTTGGTCGTTTGTTTTACAAAGGAGAGAGCCGAGTTCGCGGAGGAGCGAACTCGGCTCGTGAATTTGCAACATGGCGAATCTGCCGAATCAGAATTCTGAGTCGAGAATTTCGCCGGAGGCACGAGTGCCGAGAGCACCCCACAATCCATAAGGGCTTTGAGCACCGGGAGCCAAGGCACCCGTCATGACATATTGGTCATTGTGGTAGCCGGGGCTGTTTGAAGTCTGGTCACCCGATTCGATCGAGTCGGTGATGAATCTCACAGCACCGTCGCCCATGACAACGTTGCAACCACCGGGGTGGCGACTGCTAGGTGGCATGTTGCCAGGTTGCAGTTTGCTCCACCAACCGTTGCACGTTGGGCTGTTGGGTGCCGCTTGGGTCAGCATGCCAGTGTCCACCGATCCGAAGTGTGCCCAAGCACATCCGCGACCCCAGTTCTCGGAGAACCAAGCGGTGCCACCCATCAAGTTTGGTGGTGCGGTGCCGCCGTCAGTTCCATCGGACCAGAAGTTTGGACGCTCGACGCTGACGTAGCCATCGCAACCGCGAGGGTTGTCGTAGGCCGTTGGGATGTCATAAGCCGTTTGACCACGGACGTCTCGGTCAAACAGTGACGAGATGTGTTCGCCGAAGGCGATCGTGTTGGAAAGACCGTCAAGGACGTCGCGGAAGCGAGTTTGAACACGAGGTTTGAAGAAACCACGAGCAGTCGCGTTGGTTCGAGTGGCGGCGTATTGATATGGCTCAAAGCCGTCGCCCAAGTTTCCGTATAGCATCAGCCAGTTGCTGGAATCACCCAGGCAAGCTGAGTAGTTACAACGTCCCATCGCTGGAAGACCTTCGCCGGGGTCACTCGGGCAGCGAAGTGTACTCAACTGAGTCATCCAAGGACGATAGTTGTATCCGATCGAAGTTTGTTCTGGGGCTGGGCCCATTGCGGGCCAAGCTGGACTGCGAGGTGTGTTTGGGTCAGAGACCTGGTAGGTCGATGGGTTGCTGATTTCTTCCCACAGTGCTTGCTGTTCGACGAAGGGGGTCATGCTGACGAAGCAGCTCAGCATCATCAGCGAGTTGGTACTGGAGGACCAAGTTTGCATCCCTTGTGATGAATCAGTTGCACCGGTGCCGTGCTTGGGGATCATTCCGTAGGCAGAATGGTAGTTGTGCATGGCCAAGCCAAGCTGCTTCATGTTGTTGGTGCAGCTCATCCGACGAGCTGCTTCTCGAGCCGCCTGGACAGCCGGTAGCAAGAGGCCAACGAGAACACCAATGATCGCGATAACAACCAACAGCTCAACGAGCGTGAAGCCGGTGCGACTTTGGGTTGGGGAGGAGTGCGGACGACGCATGAATTAGGATCCTATCTGCAAGTGCTTTAAGAGGGCTGGCGTCTCCTTTGCTCGATCGATTCGATCGGGAAGGGCGACGCGTGATATGCCCAACGCTTCGCAAGAAAGGGACCAAGACTCCTTGTCACACCAATCGGCCGGAGTGGTCGCATACGGTTCCACGTTCGGTTTGTGGTGAGGAATCCGGCCAAAGCTCATCCGTGTGGCTTTGAAAAAGGGGTAATGAAATTCCAGTTATTTTAAATAATTGCTTCCCAAACCGGTTTTTAGGGTTTCGACCCGTTCCCTGACGGATGGGGTTCAAAACGCCGAACGCCTCAAGTGCGCGCATAGTTGCACGATTTCGAGGCGATCAGCGTTGTTTGCTGAATGTGAATTCAGTCGCCGTTGAATTTGTCACTACCGGATGCTCAGAATCAATCCGGTTGGTGGGTGAGTTCCGGCAGTGAGCAGAGGTGGATGCGATCTTTGTTTGCCTCTGAACCCCATTCAAGGGAATGGAACGTCCCTTTGAGAACTGCGGGCGGTGATTGCCCGGTCGTTTGCATTGCTCATAAACTGAGCAATGCACGGCTCAGTTGCGAGATCTGATCACGATGGCATGGTGAGGGACAACTGATTGTCCGAATCGCTTACTTCAGCGGTGATTTTGACTGGGCCAGCTGGCGCGCCGTTGCCGCGTCCTCGCTTCTTCTCGCCATCGGGGCTGCCGATGATAGTCGGGGCCTCTCCCTCATCAGGGTTCGATGCGGTCGCCGCTGATGCGGGTGCGGCCTTTCCTTGCTCGTGTCCGCCGAAGACGTGCACTTCGTGTGATCCGATCGCGGCGCCAGCTTCGCCTGTCGTGTAGTGCAGTTTGAACTGACCCGTTTCGTCGGTTTGGCCATAAGAGACGCCGCCGTGGCCTTGCGGATGAAACTCCAGCGTTGCGTTGACGAACGGAACGCCGTCTTTGGTCAGCGTGCCGGCGACGGGCACGAGATCCGGTTTGTCACCTGACGAGCAGCCAACTGCGAGAACGGTAAGGCAGAGAAGTGAAAAGAGTTGAGTGAGGCGTGTCATGTATCGGCTCGGTGTCTTCAAATGTGTTGGAGGTAAGAGAGGCATGCGGAGGCCGGGAACGGCCCCGCGGCAACTGCGGCGGGACCGTTTTCCTAGCGTTTGCGAAAGCTAGTTTTGGAAGTCTTCGATGATGTTGCCGTCTAGTCGGCAAGCTAGATCCAAGAGGACTTGGTAGTTGATGTTCTCGCTGACGAAGTGGACTGATCCGTCTGATAGAACGAACTGAGCACCACCAACGTGTGCCGAGCGGAAGGGCGAGTGCATTCCGGGGCGTCCGTACCAGTAGGGACCGATGCCGAAGTAGGGGCCGCCGCCAGTTCCATAGCGTGTCGTTGGATAGACGGGAGTGAAGTTGATGCCGGCGCGAATGGAAGCGACGTTCATTCGGTATCCATCCGCCGCTCCTAAATTGGGGTCTCCACCACCGCCGGACCAAGCTCCACCGTGCCAGTTGCCGACGCGATCGTCGTGTTGTTGTCGGGTGCCATCCTCTTGAATGACCGACTTGAAGTTCCCCGTTTCACCAACGGCAATCGTGTTGGTTGTGCCGTCGAGAATCGATGCAAATCGCAGGGGGCGACCGTTCTTGCTGTCAACGGGAATGATGACTCCGTTGTAATCGACACGGCCGTTGTGGCCGTTCCACAGCGTGTAGGGGGCATCGTTGCCAGTGCCTTGGCCGTAGTGATACATCCCCGCGACACCGGCGTAACATGCAACTTGTGTTTGCAGAGTTTCTGGTGATCCGAGAGCAATGGTGCCTGCTGAGGCAGTGTCTTGACGGAAAATCTCGAGCGGACTGGAGGGGCAGTTGAACGTCGGGACGACCAGACCGTCGAGCCCGCGCCAGCTGTAGTTGATGCCGTCTCGGTTGGAGAAGTCACCGCTGAAATCGACGTTCGAGTAAGCGGCGGTTTGTTCGAGGAAAGGAAGGATCCGAACCATCCATGAGGCGGGCCGGTTCAGGTCGCCCGAATCTGCCATCGCGTAGGAGGCAGGCGGGAATGCCTTGAAGGCATCGTGGTACATGTGGATCGCCAATCCAATTTGCTTCATGTTGTTCGAACATTGCATTCGGCGGGCAGCTTCACGTGCGGACTGCACGGCAGGAAGCAGTAGGCCAACGAGCACGCCGATGATGGCGATGACGACAAGAAGTTCGACGAGGGTAAAGCCCGAAGTCCTGACGGCGCTTTTGGGGGAGTGGAAGGATTGAGGACGTCGCATCACTTGTGGTTTCCAATTGCTTAAACGAAATGACTTTGACGTGTCGATCAGCATCAAGTGCTCTGAATTTCGACACGTGTGAAGTTCGATTCCACATCGCAAGCAAGAGGCCAAACTCAATTCGCGCGAGGCCCGGCGGACGATCGGTCCTATCGAAACGCTCGACCATGGGGGCAGATTTCAACCAAGGCAGTTTGCTGTGGATGCGAAATTTGAGCAGTCTGCGTTTTGACTATTTTCACAATTTCAAACACACCTCAATCACAACGTCATTGCTTCTGGCCCGTTAGGGTGGAACGCGTCCGCAGAGTTGCCCAATAGAAATGCGGTTATGCGCAGGAAGTGTGCAAGTGTTCCTGCTCTTGGTGCTGGTATTCGGGCTGCCTGAACGCTTGAGACAACAGCAATCGGCATCAGTAAGCAGGGTGCCGATCAAGCTTCCAGCAGAATCGGGACGTGGTTTTAAGGCGGCGTTTCATCAGTGAGGACCCAGGCGATCTAAGACGCTCTCGGGTCATGGCCGGCCATCACTCGTCTTGCCAATGCTCGTGTGCCGCCCCGTGGGATCGCAATGGATTCCGTTCGAGACGGCGAAAAGTCAGGTGGAGGTTGCGTCAATCAGGAGGTGATTCCCAGGCCGTTCATCGTTCCCGTGCTGCTGGCAAACTGATCGACCTCCAATCCGTGCTGTTGCAAAAGTGAGACATAGAAGTTCGGCAGCGGGTAGTTGTTCTTGCGGTCAAAGGCCAAGTGACCGCCGTGTTTGAAGCCGCCGCCAGCGATCAACACGGGCATGTTTCGATTGTCGTGGTTGGACGAGTTGCCAAGGTTGCTGGTGAGGAACACGGTGGTGTCATCCAGCAGATTGCCGTGTGAGTTGCCGTGTTCGCTCAGCCCACGAAGGAATTCGCCCCACTGTCCGATCATGGCTTCTTCGACCAAAGCGAGTTGCTCCAGTTTGGTTTCGTCTCGGCCGTGGTGGCTGAGCGAGTGATAGCCCTCCTCCACTCCGTCGACCGGAACCACGCCGCCACTTCCCGGCAAGTGCAGTGTCACGTAACGGGTCGAATCGGTTTCCAACGCCAGGGAAACGACATCGCACATCGTCTTCATTCGTGCGATCAGGTCATTGGGGTTCCGAATGTCGACCGGCGCAGTCGCATCCACCGCGGGCTTCGGCATTTCGGCCCACTTTTGAGATTGCTGCATGCGTTGTTCAAGCTGACGGACGCTCGTGAAGTAAGCGTCCAGTCGATCTCGGTCGCCGCTGCCCAGGTCACGCTGAAGCGACTTGGCGTCTTCGGCGACGATGTCCATGATGCTTCGACCCTGACGAACTCGATCCGCCTGCTTCTCGCGTTCTGCTGGCGAGCTGTTCACGAACAGTTCAGCGAACAACTGCGACGCGGAAGTGATCGGTGGGATCATCGCTCCGCTTTCGGTGTAGCAGGGACTGGTGGAGCCACCGGTGCTGCAAACGAGCGAGGGAAATCGCGTTTCGTGACCTTTATGTTTGGCCAGGTATTGATCGATTGAAATCGTGTTGTTGACGGCACCTGATGAACCCATCGGAGTCGCGGTCAAAATGCTGGCTTCGGCGCGGTGCCCACCGTTGACGCCCGGATGCGACGAACCCGAAACGACGGTCACGTTGTCGCGAAGATCTTGCAACGATTGGAGGTATCGCGAGGGCTGGTAGCTCATCCCTTCGCCTTCGGGAACCAGGTTTTCGGGCAGCAACCCCAAGCCCACCGTCATGGCAACAAATCGTTTGGCTCGACCCGAATCTTCGTTGCTGTCGCTGCCAGCGAATGACTGACGCATCGCCGACAGAAATGGCAATCCCATCGCGACACCAGAGCCTCGCAAAAGGGTGCGGCGTTTCAACGGACTTCGCGAATGAAGGTTGGTGCGTTTCATGATTGATTCTCGAAGGCGGGATTGGTCAGGTGGGATGATCGAAGCGTGGTGCGATGTTTTCGATCAGTTGGGATGTTCAGTTCGACCGCGATTTGGGTTGGTCACTTAGAAAGGAACAGATCGCTCTGAATGACTTCATCCAACAGCGATCGGAAACCGTGTTTGTTGACCTTGGTATTCGCGACGATGGTTTCGACTCGGTCGCGGTCAGCGAACTGAATCGTTTGTCCGGTCGCGTAGGTCACCAAATGCGACGCCACGTTCGCGGCCAATCGTCCATCTCGTTCCGCGATCAAATCACGAAAAGCGACGAACGAGTCGAAGGCTGCTCCGTCGGGCATTTCGAAACTGGGGTCCACATCGGCACCTGGTTTGTAGGCGTTACCGCGTTTTTGCATGTAGCGATCACGCCAGCGACCTCCGGCATCAAAGTTCTCGAGTGCAAATCCAGGTGGGTCGATGTTTTGGTGACAAGCGGCACAGGACGAGTCGGCTTGGTGTTTGGCTAGCAATTCGCGAATCGTTTTCGCACCGCGAATGTCGGGTTCCACCGCAGGGACGTTTTCAGGCGGGGCGGGGATTTCGACTCCTAGGATTCGCTCAGAAACCCAAATACCACGCAGAACCGGGGACGTGTCGTTGCCGGCCGCGGTGACTTTCAGAATTGATCCATGGGTCAGCAGTCCGCCACGAGGGGTCGCCGGATCGACTCGGACCAATTTCATTTGGTCGTCCAAATTGGCGACGTCGGCTTCGGATTCGGTCAGCCCGTAGTATCGAGCCAGCCGCGAATTCAGGTAGGTGTAATCGGCGCCGACCAATTCACGAACGGGGCGATCTTCGTCCATCAAACGCTGCAGGAAATGATGCGTTTCGCTCAGCATCGCTGCTTGCACGGTTGGATCAAAGTCACGAAACAAACGCCGGTCGGGTTCGGTGAAATCAATGTCTTCGAGGTCCAGCCACTGATCGGAAAAGTCGACCAGGAAGTGCTGTCCCCGACGAGTTTTCAGAAGGCGATCCGTCTGACGTTGGAGTTCTCCGTCGTGGCGAAGCAATCCTTCATCGGCCGCAGTTCGCAGTACTTCATCCGGCATCGATCCGGTCAAGAAGTAGCTCAATCGTGAAGCGATCGCCCAATCGTCCAAACGCCCCGAATCATCGGAGAATTCAGTCAGGTAAAGAAAACGAGGCGAGCAAAGCACGGCACGGTATCCCGCTCGCAAGGCATCGATGAACGTTGCGCCGCTTTGTCGTTCATCTTCGGCGAGTTGCAGGATGGATTCGATCGTCGAGGCGTCCGCGGGGCGACGAAAGGCAAGGTCAGCAAAGCGGACGATTGCGGCTCGCAGTTCATTGCGATCCCGTTTCTCATTGAACTTGTCGACGTTGACTTCGGATTGATTGAGTTCGCGGTTGTAGCGAAGCGGAAGTTTGCCGAGCAATCGTTCGCGAGATTCTTTGCGGTCGCCGCCCGGGTAAATGCGTTTCATCGCCAGTGAATGCATGGCCACACCGGGAATGTCTTGGTCTTCACCTTCGCCAAAGCCGACCTGGCCACCTTGGAAGCGGCCTTGTTTGAGCGTTCGGTCGGCGGGGCGGACCTCCAGCATGTGACCTTTGGGCAGCCACGCTTGGTAGGTCATCGTTTGGGGCTCCGCTTTGGCTTCGAAGCTACCGATCCAGGACAGCAGCGGAGCACCCGAGTTGCATTCGCCGCTGCGGACGCTGCACCAAACGCCGTGGTCCTTGGGTGGCTTCAGTCCGGACGCCGTCAGCGTGATTTCATACCAACCGTCCTCGGGGACTCGGGTCGATGAAATGCGACCGTAGAAGATCATTCCTGATGACCAGATGACCGCGAGGCCTTCACGCATTTCAGGATCCCGGTTGCGACGCCCCCTGGGTTTGTTGGCAATCTTCTTGGGAGCCATATCGATGGCCCAATCGGACGCTGGTTTCATTGCTTTGTCGAACGCCGCGTCGAGAGCCGCGTCGACGACTTTGAGGTGGGTGTTGAGCTGAAAGTGTGACATCGATTGAGCGGACGCCAAATGAACGTAGCCGCCAACCCTTTGTTCGGGAGGCATCAAGTCTTCGAGTGGCAGTTCGACCTTCAGCAGATCCTGCAGCGTGCGAGACAGTTGTTCGTTGCTGAGTCGGCGGCCTCGGACGCGTCCGTCACGTCGCTGCTGGTTGAGTTGGTAAGTCCGCAATTGATGCCGTAGCGGTTCGGTGAATCTGCGAGCCGTTTGTGGGTCGAGTTCGATGTCTTCCGGCGGAGGCATCTCACCATATTGGACTCGGTCGTGGATCGAGACCCATTGATCCATAGCGGATGGTCGCGACAAATCGGTCGAGACGGCATGGATGTCAAATCCGCCTTCGCCGCTGGAACCATCGTGGCAATCGATACATTGTTCCTGCAGGAAATCAACGGCGTCGTCCGCGACATCCCGATTGTTTTGGGAAGCCGGATTGGCAGCGTCTGCGTTGGACGCAGCGGCGAATGCGAGGCAGGCGATCCAGGCAAAACTTGCAGCCAGCCGAAAGGGCGAGATCGAAAGCATGAACCAGGCACGCAATGTTGGGTGGGAAGGAAGGCGGGACGTCGCGGGGGCCGTTGGGTTGCGAGTCGCTCCGGTGAGAAGCGGGCGGGCATTCCAATGGGGTGGACGCTGCCCACGATTATAGCGAGTTGTCGGCTGGAAACGAGCGGAATTCGCGGTTCAAATTGTCTGTCGAGTGAGCGGTTGGCGGCATCGAACCATTTCGCGTCTCGGGCGTAGCAAAGTTTTGCTTCTCTATCGTTTCACCATTTTCTGAATTGCGCGAGATTTCATGTCGGCAACGATCGGACTCGTGCTCATGGCCGCAGGATTGGCGGCCGTTTTCAGTTGGTTGATTTTGTTCCCGATCCGAAAGTTCGCCGCGCAGCTTGGGTTGCTGGATCGCCCTGGAGGCCACAGCAGCCACACCGTGCCGACGCCGCTCGGCGGTGGATTGGGGATTTACTTTGGAATCCTGGCAACGGTTGCGCTTGCCACCTTGGCCGCAGCTTTATTGAACGACCCCGAATCGGTGCCGGCTTGGGTCACGTCGCTTCGTGAGTTGACTTCGCCATCGATCGCGCCGGCGGGTTGGTGGGACGCGGCCATGTTGCATGCTCCCGGTGTTTGGTCTCGCTGCGGTGATGTGTGGTGGTTGATCTTGGCGGGCACGATTTTGGTCGCTTTGGGTTTGGCGGATGACCGGTTTGGATTGCCTGTCGGATTCCGCTTGGGCGTCCAGTTCGGAATTGCCGCCGCGATTGTTTGGGGATTGAACATCGAGTTGTCGCTGTTCATCGACGGCGGATGGCTGACGAAGTTGATGTCGGTTGTCTGGATTGTTGCCGTGATCAACTCGTTCAACATGCTCGACAACATGGACACACTGTCCTCGGGAGTGGCAGCCATCATCGCGTTTTCGATGGCGCTTGTGATGCTGACGATTCCCGATCCTGGAACGGACCGACCTCAGTTGCTGGTGGCTTCCTTGTTATTGGTTGTCGCGGGCGCGTTGATAGGCTTTCTCTTCCACAATCGTCCGCCAGCGAAAATTTTCATGGGTGACGGAGGCAGTTATCTGGTTGGGTTTCTGATTGCGGTGGGAATGTTGATGGCTACTTTCGCGGCCGGTGATTCGGGAGACGAGTCAGGATCGGGATGGATCGGAAGTCGTCCCCATGCGGTCTTGGCGCCTTTGTGTGCGATGGCGGTGCCGCTGTATGACATGACAACTGTGATTTGGATCCGCATTCGACAAGGTCGCAGCCCCTTTCAAGGCGACCACAGCCACCTGTCCCATCGTTTGGTCGATTTGGGACTTTCGCGAACCGGAGCGGTGGCGACCATTCACTTGATCACCGCGACCTGTGGTCTTTCCGCTTTGCTTCTAACGCACGTGGGAATTTGGCAAGCGATCGCGGTGCTGGGCATCGTGATGTGTTTGCTCACGTTGGTCGGGATCTTGGAATCCACGCAGTGGCGGCGGCCGGACAAGTGAATCGCAAACGTAGGCCCGGATCGCCGAAGCAAGCGGCCGACCGCGAAGCACCTGAGCGATCGACCGTCGAGTCTCCGGCGACTTCGAAGCGATCGCCTTTTGCACCGGTCGGATCAAGCGGCATGACGCCGGTCGTTCTAGCGGCGTTTGCAACGCTGATGATGTGGGCGTTCTACCATCCGTCCGACTCGACGGACGTGGAACAAGGAGGTGCCTTGGGGTGGTGTTTGTCGGCGCTGGTGACCGCGGCGGCCGTGCAGATGTTGCGGGTCGGGCATGCGTACTCATTCAGCGAACGTGAACCACGAGCACCGCTGGATCAGAAGTGGCATTGGTTGGTCGATGGCATCGTCGGTTTGCTGGCGGTGTGGATTGGATACTCGGCGATTGCGCAGTTGCAGGTCGGGACCAGCTCCATCGATGGGGCTTGGGCGATTGGAGGCGACTGGCGAGCGGCCAGCAACGAAGCTTGGGTCTGGATCGTTGGTGCGGTTTGGTTCGGCGTCCTGCGGCGGTCGCTGCGGGGCGGAGCACATCAATCGGCTTTGTTGGGATTGATCGTTGTCGGTGGTGTTTTGCTGGCAACACACGCTCTGCATCAAGTGCATGTTTCGCTGCCACAAACATTGCGGGAATACAACGCCGATCCAGATCGAGTGTTGGCGGAAGTCGGAATCAGTGCACCAGAAGGTTCCAACGCTCGGATGATCTTCGAGAATCGTTTGCGAGACGGTGGCCCGACGGCGACGTTTGCTTTGGCGAACACGTTGGCAGGTTTGTTGGCGATGGCTTTGGTGGTTGTGATCGCTGTATCGCTTCGAGTCTTGGGCAACACATTCCCTCGTTTCGTTGTTCGTTTTCGTTTGAAAAACGGTGACGCGGACAAGGCGAAGCTCGACGCGAAAGACGAGGCGGAGTCATCGAGCGAAAATCGCGGCAGTCCGTCGAGAGAACACCTCGCGGCGTTGATCGGTTTGGTGGTCGTTGCCTCGATCTTGATGCTGGCTTTGAAGGACACGCAGAGCCGAGCGGGAATGTTGTCAGTGCTGATCGTAGGTGGCTGCGTCTTACTTGATTTCATCTGGGCAACGCCCTTTGGACGCCGGGCCGTTGCTGCGATGTCGCTTGTCATCGCAGCGATGTTCGCTGCATTGCCGTTGGCTGCCCGAGGTTGGTTTGGAACCGGCTGGATCGGATTGTTGCCTGAATCGGTGCGGTATCGTTTTCAGTATTGGGACGCGACCTGGAGGCTGGTCGAGCATTCACCTTGGACGGGGGCCGGTCCGGGGAACTACCAACAGGCCTACCATCGTTTTAGATTGCTCGAGTCGCACGAGATCATTGCGGACCCACATCACTTCGTCGCCGAGACGTTGGGTGCAGGCGGATTGCCTGCCGGCCTTTTGCTGTTCGTTTTGTTGGCGGTTGCAGCATGGATGTTTTGGCGTGTCGAAAACCGAGCGGCCGGCCTATCAGTTGCCGAACCAACGGAGGTCGTCGTCGAGTCTCAACGGCAGACGGGCTTGTCTCGTTGGAGTGTCCCGGTTGGTGCTGCCGTTGGTTGGTTGGCTGTTTGGGTTCTTGGAATTCGCTATCAAGACTTGCCCGATTTTGACGCTCACCTGATCGCGGTTCCGTTGGCTTGTGCAGTTGGATGGTTGTGGTGGTTTGGGTTGGCGAACGAAAACTCGGCGGAGAATTCAGGTTCCGCCACCGCGAGAGCTGACTCGACGATGAAGACCGGTTGGGACGTTCGGCGTCTGGCCTGCTTCGCTCTGATGGCGGGTTTGTTGCACCTCAGCTTTTCTGGCGGATGGACTGTCCCTGGAATCGCGGTGGTGTTGTGGACGTTGGCCGCAATTGTGCTTTCACCAGAGGTCGCATCGCCTGCGGCCACATTGTCCGGTGAAACGCAAGGAGCAACGAATTTGTTGGCTACCAAACGGCTGGCAGCCGTCGCGATGGCGACCGTAACCGTTGTCGCTGCGGTGGCTTTGTGGATGGTTTCGTATCGGCCCGTCGCGGAGGCGAAGCAGTGGATGGCGGATGCCGACGTTCAGATTCGGCGAGGAAATTTGGCCGGGGTGGAGAAACTGTGCGAACGGGCGATGGCGGCGGACCCGCACGCGTTTGATCCTGCGATGTTCCGGTTGCACGCGGTCCAGCAAGCCTGGTTGCAACGCGTCGCAGCGAATGGGGCGGCCATGGGTGAGAGCTCGCGATTCAAAGATGCTTTGCAAGACGCGATCCAGCGAGCCGGTAACGATCCGTCGCGATTGCAGGCAATTGGCGAGTTGGTCCTGCATCGTTATCAAGTCGGGGGCGACGCCGAGGCACTCGGGCAGGCTAGTGCGATCTATGATCGATGCGGGTCGCTCAGCCCGATGCATCAGGGAATCGCAGCTCAACGGGCGGTGATCGCGAAAGCGGAGGGGGGAACCGAGGAAACCATTCGCGAATTGGCTGAGAAAGCTGTCGAGTTGGCGGAAGCTGGCGGGGTGGTCACGCGTAAATTGTCGCTGCAATTTGTGCTGGTTGTGCGGCCAATTGGGCGGTCTGCGATCCAGCAACCTGTCCGGCAGTCGGCTCAGGAAGCGATGGACGCTTTAAGACTGTGATGGCAGATCTTGCCTTGCAATGAACCATGCGGAGGTACCCGGCGTACTCCAGCGGTGATTCTTGATTTTCCTTTTCTCGTCGTCGTTTTGCCATGAAAACGTTTCTCGCCTGTTTGATCGTTGCCGGAATCGGTGCCACGATTGCTTACAACATCAACGAATCCAACTACGGCCGCTACGAGCCACATTTTGGGCCCATCGATTTCGAAGGGGAAACCACGGCCGCCAACGCGATGGCGGCGTTGAAAAAGGAATGGAGTGAGGACATTCCGAAAGTCGAATTGCCTGACGGCAATGAGCACGACTTTGGGATCATGCAGCCGGAAGAAGAGGGCGAGCACGTCTTCGCGGTGAAAAACGTGGGCGACGCTCCGCTGACGCTGAAAATCGGTGCGTCGACTTGCAAATGCACGGTTGGAACGCTCGAAAACGAAAGTCTGGCGCCCGGCGAAGAAACCGAAGTCAAAATGACTTGGACGGTCAAAACCAACGACAGCACCTTTGGCCAATCGGCCGAACTTCGAACGAACGATCCCACTCAAGTGGCAATTCGGTTTGAAATCACCGGCAAAGTCGTTCGCCAGGTTCAGCTGGTGCCTGAAACATTGACTTTCAAGGAAGTGGCCTCGGGCGAGCCTATCGAGTTGGAATTGAAGGTTTACAGCTACATGGGCGATGAAATCGAACTGGGCCAGCCAAAATTCACCAGCGACGAAATGAACGAACTGGCTGAGTTTGAAGTCACTCCGATGGAAATCGAAGAGGAAGACACGGAACACGCCGAAGCCACCCAGGCTTTCGTGGTCAAAGCCACCGTTGCTCCTGGATTGGAACAAGGTCCGGTGAGCCAAAACTTGGTGATGCCGTTCAGCAAGGTCGGCGAAGAAACCGTTGACGCGTCGGCCGATGCGAATCCAGATGAAGAGGGTGAGGGCGGCAAGACGATCGTCGCAGCGGTGACGGGCCGGATTGTTGGTGTACTCAGCATGTTGGAGAGCAACAAGCTGAAAGGCGTCACTGGCGGGGGGTACATCTATGACTTCGGTAAGATCACCGAGACTGGGCCCCAAACTGCGAAAGCCTTTGTTGTTTTAAAAGGACCGGAACGCGACAAGACGAATTTGTCGGTTGGCAAGGTTACTCCCGAAGGTGTCGTGGAAGCCAAGCTGAATGACCCGATCCAAAACGGCTCGATGTCCCTTTACAGCTTGGAGTTCACATTGACTCCTGGTGACGAAAAAATCGATCGATTGGGTATGAACCGAGAAGACTATGGATTGGTGACGATTTTGTCCGATAACCCCAATGTGCCTTCCATGAAATTACGGCTGAAATTTTCGCTGCCGGCGCGTTAAGATAAACGGGTCGCGTAACCAAGGGGATCATGACGATGTCGTCGCTGCGATCGAATCAAAATATCAATGACGATCGCGGCCCCTTCTGCGTTGAACGTGAATCGTCGGAAAGAAGCTCTTTCAACGCCGTTGATCAGGCCCGGATGAACTCGCTACGCACCCATTTTCGCAATTTGTCAGCCCCGAATGGTGCGCGGACAAGGTCGTCTGTTAAACGCTCTCGATGGTCTTGCTTGATGGCCATCCTGGGGGCGTCCGCGATTGCGATGCCCGGGTGCAACTCGCCCACACCGGTGGCAGAACAATCCGAAGAAGAGCAGATCGCTTCGCTGAGGCCACCCGAATTGGTGGCGGTCAAACCTGTCGCAGTTGATGCAGACGCAGACTACCACGGTCGCGTCCAGCTACTGCCGGAAGATTGGCGTTTCGCTCGCGAGCAACCGCTTTCCTTCGCTACTTCTGCTGCGTTGAATGCGACTGAAAGGGAATCCGAACGGGAATTGACTTGGACGGTTGAAACCGATCAGGAGCCCTCCGCCGAGGAGCCTCAAACGCCGAAGAAAGAGGCAACGGGCAAGTTTGACGGTGAGATTGACCTGAGTCAGATCGACACCAGCGAAGACGCTCAGACGGAAAAGTCAGCTTCGGATCTGGGCAAAGTTGAAATCGTCCCCACGCCTGTGGCTCGCAAAGAGATCGAAGCGGAAATCGTTCCGACGCCGTTGGGGTTGCCGGAGAACCATCGTTCGACCGCTGCGAAGACAGCCGGTGTCGCTGGTCCCACCGCGGCACGCCGAGGCAATGCCCCCGCAGCGGATTTGTCGGACTCGCCAATCGATTTGATCTCGCCCGAGAAGATGATCGCCAAGCGTCCCGTCAACGATGCGGAGAGCTCGGCGGCTGAACGATTGAGTTTGCCCGCCGAAGCAGACGCCGCGTTCCAATTGACTGGACCCGATTCTCCCATCATCGACACGCTGATCGATGCGGAAACGGTCGGCGGAGGTCAGGAACCCGAGGACTACAACAGTTGGCCTGAGCCTTCGCTGACTTTGTTTGTGACCGGGCAACAACACGGCTACATCGAGCCATGCGGATGCACGGGGTTGGAAAATCAGAAGGGCGGCGTCGCTCGCCGGATGACTTTCCTGAATCAGCTTCGCGAGAAAGGTTGGGATATGGCTCCCATCGACGCGGGCAATCTGGTCCGTCGTTATGGTCGGCAAGCTGAGATCAAATTCCACCGCTCGCTCGAAGCTCTTCGCGAAATGGATTACGTCTCGGTTGGGCTAGGCCCAGACGACGTTCGTTTGAGCGTGAATGACTTGATCCAGGAAGCGTCGCCCGGCGATTCCGAAGAGGCGATTTATGTGTCCGCCAATGTGATCCCTTTTGATCGTTCGTTGATGCCAGCGCATCGCGTCGTTCGCAAAGGCGGAATGACGTTGGCCGTCACCACGCTTCTCGACCCTGATTCGTTGGAAACGAAACTCAGCGCCGATATTCAAATGACCGATCTGGTTGACTCAGCAAAAGAAGCTTTGGCATCGATTCAGAAAGAGAACCCTGACTACACCGTGCTGACGTTCTATGGCAAGGAAGAGAATGCTCAGGAGTTGGTTCGTGCGGTTCCCGGTTTCGATTTGGTCGTGATCGCGGGCGGATACGGCGAGCCAACGTACCAACCTCAATTGATTGAAGGCACCGAAACGAAGGCGATCTTGACCGGCGACAAAGGCATGTACGCGGGACTGGTTGGTCTGTATCCCGATGCTCCGATTCGTTACGCCCGCGTGCCTTTGACCCACGAGTTTGAAGACTCGCAAGAAATGCGAGACTTGATGAAGGACTACCAGTTCCAACTTCGAGACGTTGGTTTCGAAGGATTGGGTCTGAAACCCATCCAGCATCCATCAGGCGACAAGTTTGTTGGGGCGGAAGCTTGCGGCAAGTGTCACACAACCGCATTTGATATATGGGAAAGCTCTGCTCACTTCGAGGCAACCGAGCACCTTGTCAATCCAGGCGAACGCGGCGACGTTTCGCGGCACTTCGATCCCGAATGCATTTCTTGCCATGTGACCGGTTGGAACCCGCAAGGTTACTACCCGTACGTTTCCGGCTACTTGGAATTGGAAGCCAGTTCGCACTTGCATGGCAACGGTTGCGAAAACTGCCACGGACCTGGGGCGGCTCACACGAAAGCGGAAGAAGCCGACAGTGGAGTCAGCGACGAAGAAAAGACTCGATTGCGGGAAGCGATGAAGCTACCGCTGGATGAGGCTCGCGAATCGTGCATGAAGTGCCACGATCTGGACAACAGCCCTGACTTCCACGCCGACGGTGCTTTCAATGATTATTGGGCCGAGATCGAGCACTACGGTCTCGACTGATTGCGGGTGAGAAGATTGGTGGGATTGCAAATTGCATTGAACAATTCGCACTTTGCAATCATCCCACCGATGCAACCTCGTAGGTCAGGTCCCACCTGACACTGGTTCTTCGCCGGTGAATGTTGTTCTCGAGACAGAGTTTGAACCACGCCTCGCTTTGTTCCAAAGCATCGGCCTGGTCGCCAGGTCATGACCTGGCCTACGCCATCGACCGTCGATCAGGCAGCAACTGTTTCCAATTTTGCGGAACCTGAATGGTCGCTTGCGTCACGGTTGGATGCGTTGTCTTCGAGCAACCCATCGCACATCCGGTAGCAACGGTCGGCGGTTTCGGCGATTGAGTCATCGTGGGTGATCATCACGATTGTCAGATCGTCTTCCTGATTCAATTCGCGAAGTAGAGTCAGGATCGTTGCTCCGGTTTCCGTGTCGAGGTTGCCGGTCGGCTCATCAGCCAGTAGCAACTTGGGGTTGGACATCAACGATCTCGCGATGGCCACCCGTTGCATTTCACCGCCCGACATTTCCGATGGTTGGTGCTGACTTCGATTCAGCAATCCGACTCGGTCCAGCATCGCTTCGGCTCGAAGACGCAATGACTTTCGATCGCGAAGGTAGCCCAGAACGCTGCGGCGGATCATGGCGGGAGCCAACACGTTTTCGATCGCAGAGAGTTCCGGCAGCAGGTGATAGAACTGAAAGATGATTCCGATCTGCGAGTTGCGATACTGATCGCGACGGGCGCGGCTCTGGTTGTCGATGCGTGATCCGTCAAACCAGACTTCTCCCGAATCGGGTTGATCGAGCGTCGCGAGCAAGTGCATCAAAGTGCTCTTGCCGCTTCCGCTTCGTCCGACCAACGCCGACATTTCACCCGCGGCAAACCCCACATCGATGCCGCGAAGAATTGGCAGTTCGATTTTGTCCTTGTGGTAACTCTTGCGAATTCCACGGGCTTCCAGCAGCAGTTCAGGCGAGGAATGCATGGATCAAATCGTTGGTCGAAGGAGGGGGAATGGGGAGAGGTGTTACACAGCTGCGAACGGACGGCTCGCTTGAAACGACATCGATCACTCGAATCGCAACGCGGCGACAGGATGCATACGAGCGGCACGGATCGCAGGCAGAACACTGGCGGTGGTCGCAATCGCGACGGCTCCTGCCATGACCCAGGCCAACGTGAACGGGTTGAGGATTGTGGGGATCTCTGTGAAGTAATAAACCGTCGGGTCAAAGACTTCTTGACCGGTGATGGTTTCAATCACCGACGCGATATCGTTGATGTTGTGGACAAAAGCGATTCCGCCAACCAAACCCACTCCGCTGCCAACGATGCCAAGCAACAGACCGTAGCTGAGGAAGATGCTCATCACGCCGCTGCCACTGGCACCGAGCGCTTTCAAGGTTCCGATGTCGCGGGTCTTTTCCACAACAATCATGAAGAACGTTGCCAGAATGCCAAAACCAGCAACAGCAATGATCAGGAACAACAGGATGTTCAGGATGGTGGTTTCCAAGCGAACGGCGGCCAGCAAGGGGCCCTGCATATCACGCCATGTTTGGATGCTGTAGGCGTAGGTGTCGGGTGGAAAGCGTTGACGCAGAGCGTCGCGAACGGCGTTGAGGTCCGCTCCTTCGATCAGCTTCAATTGGATGGTGGTGACGCTGGTGGTATTCGAGATTGGGTCGATCATCCCGCGGAAATCTTGCAGTTGATCCAATCGCACGAACGCGAACGTGCTGTCGTATTCGCTCATGCCGGACTCGTACAAATCCACCACGGTGAACTTTTGATTGACGACCTTAGGTTTGTCGGATGCATTGGGGAACATCAAGCGGACGTCGTCGCCGGGGCGGCAATAGTAGTGGTCGCGGACGTTGCCTTCGGCATCACGAGACTTGTTGCTGCAGGTCGCAATTCCCAGGATGATGCCCGGGTATTGGTCGGCTTCTGGATCGAAATAGACCGGTTTGTCACCAGCCCCTTCTTCTCGAAGTCCCTCGGGGAGATTGGTCCCGATCGTAGGACCACCGAACCCGATCGATGGACCGTCGGAATCAACCATTTCTGTGTTGTCTTCTTGTGGTCGACCGCTGGCCAAGCGTGCTGCTTCACGGCTCAAGTCTTCAATTCGTTTGCGTTCGGCTTCCCAAGCCTTTTCCATTCGAGCGTGATCGCGACGATACTTCCATCCTGAATTGGGAAAACCTTCGCGTGCTTCTTCGTAGCCGTCTTCTCGCAAATCGAAGGAAACGGCGGTTTGGTTGTCGGGGTGAAGAAGATAGCGGCCAAAGTGGCTGACGTTGTCATAAGTCTCCGCGTCGATGCCGACGAGGTTGACGTGATGCGTGATCAACTGGCCGTTGAAATCGATACCGAGCATGCTGGGGACATGGACGCTGACCGACGAACCCGCGATTTGGTCACCGACGATTCGATTGATTTCGTCGAGGTGGGCATCAGGATCGGGCATGCCGCCGGAAGCGTGGCATTCGATGACGATGTCGGAGGCCAGTCCGTGCAGGCGTTCGTGCATCTCCGCGGAAAAACCCGCCATCACGCTGTTCACGACAATCAGAGTGGCCACGCCCAGCGTGACGCTGATGATTGACGCCAATGCGATGTAGCGTGTTCGCAAATAGCGAAAACAAAGCAGCAGTCGGTACATCCGAGTTCCTTCTCAGGGGGCGATCAAAAGGGTGATCGGTTCGCGCGATCGGTACGGTCCTTCGTCCCAAGGGGTGTTTGTAGCGGTCCGGGGGAAACCGCGACAACGTCAATCTGGCGAAGTCGGCTCAAGTCCGACGCTCGAAATGCCGATCAGGCTGGCTTCACGCCCGGAGGCGTTGGCGGAAATCGGAATTGCCGTCAAAACCGTCGCGTTGGAAGTGGCTGAACACCAGAAATCCCGCTGGGAAGCGACGAAGCCGTCTTTTCAAGCCTGCCGGATTCGCCTACATTCTCGCCCTCTCGAAATTCAATTTCGAGCGGCGGCATAGCTCAGCTGGTTAGAGCAGCGGAATCATAATCCGCGTGTCGGGGGTTCGAGTCCCTCTGCCGCTACTTCAGGGCCAAGCAGCCCGGGACACTCAAGGCCAAACTCTGTGTGAACACGGGGTTTGGCCTTTTTCTTGCGCCGACTTTCTCGGGGTGTCTCGCACTAACTGCTTCGGAATTTGCTTCGCCTTCATCTTTCGGCGGGCGGCACAGGTCAGCGCTCCGTCGCACCAAATCTCACTTTGCACGAACGTCCAGCTCGGTCCACCGTTTGAAAAGCTGCTCGGCGATTTCTTGATGCCCTTGTTCAGTCAGGTGAATCCGATCGCCCCGAAATCGTTCTGGATCTTTCTCTGTATCCGATTCTTTTCTCCAGTCAGCGGCAACGTCCACCAAGTGAGCGTTCGAGTTTGACTCAGTGAGTTGTCGCACCACATCGTTGTACTGATGGTGCGTTTGCGGAATGGCAGAAACGTCATTGGCATTCATCCCATAAAACTGACCGAAAAAGTCATACGACCAAGGTGGCATTTGGCCGTCGCGATACGCGGAAGGAGCCGTGACGAAGAACGTGGGGCAAGCATGCTCTTCCGAGCGGGAAAGGATCTCTTGCAGGTTCTCTTGATAATGTTCCAGCGGAACACGAACGGGCGCGTCGCGAATCGACTTCAACGGTGCAAGCTTGGTACGCAACGAGTACATGCACCAAAAAATTCGCGACTTCCCCAGCCAAGTGCGTGCTCGGTCGCTCAACATTTGTCTCTGCATCACGTCTCGATCCGTTTGACCGTTCAACGACTTCCAGTGATCGTTCCAACCAAAGTAGGCGACGACGATGTCCGGTTCCCAAGGCCACAGAGCTTGCAAACGTTGCTTGCCTTGGAAGGATGTGTAGCCCGGGCAGCTCGCGTTGACGACTTCAACGTCGAGTTCGGTGGCTTCCTCGATGAGGTTGGCGAAACGAGCCGGGTAAAGCGTTGTTCCGAGAAAGCTGCAGGAGTCGCCAATCACTCCAATTCGGTAAGTGTTGTCTCTCTTTGATTGTTGTTTAGGAGCAGGAAGTCGCAGCCCATCCGTGCCCGTGAACGGTGTGTTGGCGATCGGTTTCCAGAACAAATTCGGGTCGGCTTCGAATAGTGGCACGTCCTGATAGAACTCGCCTTCTCGCTCAATACCATCCCCGTCAAAGATTGGAATGCCAGTGTCGTAGCCAAACCGCAAAACGCCAATTGCGGGCGGCTCGCCAATCCTCGCAACACGCAGCAAGAGCTCGATCGATCCAAGGACTCCAACAACAAACACGAAGGAAAACAGGATCTTCTTCCGAACCGATAGCTGCGGCTTCGATGGCGAGGAAGGGGAACGAGGGCTTGGCGAGGTCATGGCTCACTTTGCGATGTTGCGGAAACGGCTTGTAGGCTTTCCGTCCTGGGATGCCATACCCTGATGCTACCTCGGCTTGAACGAAACGTGAACGTAGGAGCTTCCCTGGAAGAACGAGAGTATCGCTCGCTCGAGTCGCTTCTCGATTGGGGGAAATCAACTGATTTAGCGAGTGGTCTGATTTTGACGGCTGGAACCAGTGAATTGCGAGGATCCTTCCTGCGGTTGCTCGCAACAAAGCACTCTCGACCGAGTTACAATCACTTCTTTTTAGGGGAGGCTGGACACGCCTCAGGAGTAGTTCTGTTCACCCAGGACTGGCGGCTGAATAGTGTCTGGCCGGTGATTGCCACGATGGAGAAATAGGATGACGAGCATCCAGATTGGAGCTCACCAAGCGGACCGATTTCGCGGCCGAAGTGGAGACTTACCTTTGCAGACTTCCTCGCCGCATCGGCTGTGCAGGATTGAAGGTTCAGGTTGGATTCGCGTCATTGCAATCGTCAGTCTGCTGGCGAGTTGTTGCTCGTGGCAGGTTGCTCGGGCGGACTATGCCATCTACCAGATTCCGGGGACGGACGCCGGTTTGTTGCTGGAAGGCACGACGAATTACAACCCTGGAGGCACGGTCACCTTTCGTCATCCTCGCGGATCGCTGTATTTCAACGCTCGCGATTTGCAGGTGATTCAGACGCCAACCCGGCAAACCATCTTCAAACGCAAATCGGGGAAAATCCTCAGCGAAAAGACGGTCGACAACTACATCAAATTGGCCCAGTGGGCACTCCAGCATGGGATGTTGAAGGAGTGCAAGTCACTGCTCAGCGATGCTTGGAAATTGGACCCGTCCGATACGAAGATCAAAAAGTTGGCGTCGTTGATGGTGCACATCAATCGGCCGGTGCCCAATGATTCCGCGAGCGAGGCCCATGTTCGGAACTTGATCGGAGGGAGCCGTATGGAAATGTCGCGGAGCAAGCACTTTGCGTTGTTCCATGATGCCCAAAGCGAAAAAGACGCGGTGACCAAGATGACTCGAGCGGAGATGCGTCTGGAGTTGTTGGAGAAAGTCTACGAGTCGTACTTCCTGACATTTGCCCTGCGTGGGTTTTATTTGAAACCGCCAAGCGAACCGCTCAATGCCGTCTTGTTTTCGGAACACAAAGATTTTTTGTTGATGGAACGACGGCTCGAAATGGGTCTGAAGCAGGTCGCTGGTTTCTACCTCCCTGAGGAGAACGTTTCGTTTTTCTATGACTCGGGCACCACTGAAATCTTTCTGTACTTGAAAGAATTGACGGACAAGCTCGATGAAATGAAGGACCAAGCCAAGCGGACTCGAAGTCCCAACGCGGCTCACATCATTCGGTTCGCGAACACGGTTTCGTTGTTGATCGACATCGAGCACGAGAGCGAAGACGTCGCAACGGTCTCACACGAAGCGGTTCACCAATTGGCCGCCAACACGGGATTGTTCCCGCGGGATGGTGTTTTCATTCGCTGGGTCCACGAAGGTTTGGCGTCCTACTTTGAGTCATCGAAGTTAGCAGTTTGGAGTGGCGTTGGTGTGGTCGACCAGAACCGGATCAGTTACTACCGCGCGTTGGAAGGCGACACGGTTCGCGGAAGTGTGGAGTTCATCGTTTCGGACCTTGGATTCATTGTTGAATCGGCTCTTGGTGACCAGCTTCCTGCTTACGGGCAAGCTTGGGCGTTGACGCATTACTTGTTCACCGAACGGTTTGACGAACTGATTCAGTTTTACGGCAAGTCACGCAAAATTCCCGTCGACACGCCTCCCAAAGAAAAGGGAATGGAACTGGTGGAGTTGTTCAACGAGTGCTTTGGCGACCGAGTCACGTTGGAACTGGAGTGGCGACGCTACATGCGAACGCTCAAGACGGACATGGAACAGTTGGCGGAGGAATTATGAGTTGGGCGACGACGAGTCCATTGCAACGTTTGGTAATCGTGTTGTTCGCTGGAACGCTTGGGATAGCTAGCGAGGCTCGCTGCGAGGACGTTGCCTACTTGCCCGCGGTGGGCGAAACGTTTGACTACGGGATTGAGTACCGGATCATTGAAACCACCGAAGGCGAACGCAATCCCATCATGATCCGCCAACGATGCCGATTGCGTTACGTGGTGACGAAATCGGATTCCAAGGAATGGACAGGGACCTATCAGACGATTCCGTTCATGGGAAACAAGCTTGCCAACAAAGGTGCGCTTGCGACGTACCATCGACGTACGCGGGAGTCCTACGAAGCTGGCCCGAACAACCAATTTGGGCGGACTCCTTCCGATCCGGATATGGCACGTCTGCAACAAGCCGCGAGTCAGCGTGCCGAAGCGATGCGGATGGAGTTGCAGCGGCGAAAACTTGTCGAGCTGGAGCAATATCGGGGGCTGTTTCGCTTTTGCGACGGAGAGATCTGGTGCACGGCTTCAGGCAAAATTCGCGGCAAAGGTGAAAAGGGAAACCTGCCCTTCGCCACCGGTGCGATCGCGGGTTTGATCTTCTTGCAGCTACCGGATGACGGCAAAACAGAGTCGGGATTCAGCTCTCGTAGTGAAAGTGGTTTGAACTTCGTTTCATCGAATAACGACCAAGTTGCTCAGTCAACGATTTCCGTGTTTTCGCTGATGACTCCACGGGAGTCGCTCGAACAAGGTCACTTGGCTTTCGATCGCGAAATTGAAATTGCTGGAGGCGTTTCTGCTGGGAAACAGCTCACGCTTTCAGGTTCCGGGATGTGGGAATTCTCGACCGAAATGGGAATGCCATATGCCGGTAGCGTTGACTACAAAATCGAAGGAGCAAGCTATGTCGGGAAGGCAACCAAATTTGATTTGCGTGTCGGGTTTCATCACCTCGATCCGATTCGAGCGATGTTGTTTGACAATGATTTGATGCCCACGATGGAGGCATTCGATGCCACCAACCTGCCACGGCTGACTTCGAAGCAGCAATCCGAAATGGTGAAGCATTGGGAGCCACGATCTAAGAAAAGTCGGGTTCGACCGAACTATGCGCTGGGGAACCAGTTTGCGCAACTGGCAACCAACAGCGCGCCACCGCCAGCGAATTCGAAGTTGGAGCGTTTGCTGGAGGAAGAACTTCGCGACGAATCCAATTGGAAGAATGACATCCAATTCGAGCAGATTCTCAGTCGTTGGAAATCAATCCGGGAAGTCGCGACCAAGTTTCCGCGAGAGTGGTCGGACGACAGTGGATCGTTCACGATCAAAGCGATGTTGCGATCGGTTGATAAGTCGAACGTCTCGCTGTTGAGATTGGACAACCGGCAAACGATATCCGTGCCGCTCGATAAATTGAGCGAAGAGGATGTCGAGTTTGCTCGCACGTTTGGTGTGCCCGATCAAGGAAGCTGATCGAGTGTCTCACGGTTTGTCTTTGATACCCAAACCATGTTCCAGCACCATTTTTCGCGAATAGGCGAGGACTTCGACGCCGATCTCGGTCACGATGATTCGGCCTTTTGCGAGCCAAGAACTCGCGAAGGACCAAACGGCAATCCATTCTGCCCAGAACAGGAAGTTGTAGCCGTTCAGCCAATCCTTCCAATCTTGTGGCGTCAGGACCATGTAGCCGCCCATGGCGAACGTGATCAGCAAAATCGTCAATCCGCTGGCGCGAAAGGCGGCGGAGCGTTCGAACAGATGGGACTCGGCTTCACGTTTTGAATCCCGAGGAAAGTGATAGAGCGAGTAGAACGCCAGTGTTGTGAAGAACACGCCTCCACTGAAGGTGTGGACGTATCCCACGAACGACTTCTGAATCAGCGGATCACTGCCATAATCCAAAGGGAAAAGGGCGATCCCGATCGCTGCGACTGCCCCGATGTTGGCCGTCCAGTTTTCAATTCGATCGTATCCGCGGTAGCAAAACAAGAAAATGCTGATGGCGCAGAGCGTTCCCACAAACACGTCTCGGAGTGGCGTGTGGTAGTAGCTGCTCATGTTCTCTTGAATTTCGATCCCGAGCAACATTCCGCCGGGCCCCAGAACGAGTGGCAGAACCAAACCGCTCAGCCCGATTGCTCGGCGAATGTCCAGATACGAAAGCACCAAACGATCCATCATCGAGTCGGACGAATCGATTCGGGTGGAGGCTGAATCAGGGAGGCTCATCAGGGTTTCTTGCGCCGTGGAAGCGGTCGACGAATGACGGGAATCAACGTCAATCTCTTTCCCGCGTCGGCTCATGTCCAGGGTCCGAGTGTGAGCACGCGAATCGGGAGTCGCGGGAGCGAGCCCAATGCGGAGTCGATTCTGCGTACAATGAGCAGTCACGTCTCATCATGCACTCGAGTCAAACCCGAGTGCATGGCATCTTGAGTCGGCCGCCAGGCTGGTTCAAACGTCCCACCCAACCCTCCCACCTATCGAATGGGCCTTGGTGTTTCCGATTTGGAATCGCTGAGACCGGCCGCTGGTCGCAGTCGTTTTGAGTTTGTTTTCGCATGCGTCGTTGTTGTGCGAAGTCCAGCTTGTTTGGCGAACCGCGATCAACGCTTTCGATTCAACCAAAGGATTCCGCCGTGACCAAGCGTTCTCAGTATCCTGGTGTCCAGTCTTCTGCGTCGACGCAAACGAATCATCGTGCGCGTGATCGTCGTTTGTTCTTGAAGGCGGGGGCGGCACTGAGTGCGACGGTCGCAACTCGAACGGTGCTCGCCGAGACTTCTCCTTCGAAGTCACCCAACGATGTCGTTCGCATTGGAATCATGGGCGTCAACAATCGTGGAGCCGCCCTGGCAAAGGGCTTCATCAAGGATCCCGGATCCGACGTGGTTGCCATCTGCGATGTGGATTCGCGAGCATCTGAGAAGGTGGCTGGTTCCATTGCGGATGGACAACGGCACCGACCCAAGACGTTCGTTGATGTTCGGAAGATGTTGGACGAAGGCAACGTGGACGCGCTCGTGGTGGCGGCCCCGAACCACTGGCATGCTCCCGCTACGATTTTAGGGTGTGCCGCCGGCAAGCATGTCTACGTCGAAAAACCATGCAGCCAAACCGCCGAGGAAGGTGTGTTGGCTGTCGAAGCGGCACGGAAGCACAATCGTGTGGTGCAGATGGGATCGCAGCGTCGCAGTTGGCCGGCGATCATTCGTGCGATCGAATTGGTTCACTCGGGTGGCATCGGCGACGTTTCCTATTCACGCAGTTGGTACAACAACCGGCGCCCATCGATCGGGCACGGCCAAACGGCATCGGTCCCGGATTGGTTGAACTGGGATCTGTGGCAAGGTCCAGCGCCGCGTCGCGAATACGTGGACAATTTGGTTCACTACAACTGGCACTGGCGTTGGCATTGGGGCAACGGCGAACTTGGCAACAACGGCATCCATGTGTTGGATTTGGCTCGTTGGGGATTGCAAGTCACAACACCGAGTCGAGTTCGTGCGGGCGGGGGCAAGTACCGTCACGACGACGATCAAGAAACACCCGACACGATGATGGTGACCTACGATTTCCCCGAGGGAAAGACAGCGACCTGGGAAGGGCTGAGTTGGTCACCGTTGGGCCCCCATGATGCAGCGGTCGGAGTCAGTTTCCACGGCAGCGAAGGTTCGATTGTTATCCGTGGCAATGGTTTCACTCGGTTTGATGACCACAACAAAGAAATCGAAACCGTCAACGATGAAGGTGGCGATACGAGCCACCTGGCCGATTTCCTGGACGCCACTCGCACCGGCCGACTCCCCAATGCCGACATCCAGGAAGCTCACTTGAGCACGTTGCTTTGTCACCTGGGCAACATGGCGTACCGCAGTTCATCGGAACTGGAGATTGATTCGGCTACCGGCAAACCCGTCGGGAATTCCGATGCGTTGTCATATTGGGGCCGTGAGTATCAACCTGGTTGGAAGCCCGTTGTCTGAGCAGAACCAGTCGGCGCCGTTTTCAGTTCATCTAGTTTTTCATCTTTGTTCTTGTGAGTGATTCCATGCGAGTCGGTTTGGTTGTTGCGACAGCGTTTCTAGGCATGAGTGTCTTGTCTTCCGTTGCGACGGTGGTGGCGGACGAGCCCGTTCGGATTGGCATCATCGGGCTGGACACTTCGCACTCGCCAGCGTTTGCAAAGGAGTTCAATGCCGAGCATTCGGCCGATGATCCGTTGGCCGGTTTTCGCGTCGTTGCTGCTTACCCATTCGGCAGCAAATCGATCGAGTCGAGCAGCAGCCGAATTCCCGGCTACACCGAGCAGCTGGAATCGATGGGAATCGAGATTGTTGATTCCATCAGCGATCTGTTGTCCAAGGTGGATTGCGTGTTGCTGGAAACCAACGATGGAACGCTTCACCACGAGCAAGCGTTGCAGGTCTTCGAGGCGGGAAAGCCCGTATTCATCGACAAGCCTGTCGGGTCCGACTTAGCCGAAACGCTGGCCATCTATGCAGCGGCGAAACACTTCGATGTGCCGATGTTCTCCAGTTCCTCGCTGCGTTACAGCAACGGGGCTCAAGCGATTCGATCAGGTTCCGTTGGCAAGGTGCTCGGTTGCAGTGCCCATAGCCCCTGCAAGATTGAGCCATCGCATGTGGATTTGTATTGGTACGGAATCCACGGTGTCGAAACGCTTTACACCTGCATGGGCGTGGGCTGCGATACGGTGTCCCACACGTCAACCGACGATTTTGAGTTTGCCGTTGGTCGCTGGAGCGATGGTCGGATCGGAACGTTTCGAGGCATCCGGGCCGGCAGTTCCGGCTACGGCGGAATGGTCTACGGAGAGAAAGCCGTTCGGGAAATCGGAAAGTACGACGGCTACCGACCGCTGCTCGTCGAGATCGCCAAATTCTTCCGCACCGGTGAATCTCCGATCGATGCCGCGGAAACGATCGAGCTGTATGCCTTCATGCAAGCGGCTTACGAAAGCAAACGCCAAGGCGGCATACCCGTCGAAATCGAAGCCGTGATGCAGTCGGCTGAGAAGCAAGCGAAAATGCTCAACTCATCGCTTTCGAACTGATCGAAACTGATGCTTGGCCGAGCCAAATAGGGCAAGACAACCGGCTCGTTTGCGAGCGTTAGCCGAAGTGCGGTAGCGATGGTTGCTGCGACGCAACCGAGCCGAACGATCATCGGCTGTCAGCCGCCGGTGTTCCAATCCCTCGATGGAGGATGGAAGGCTCTTCGAGAAAAGTTTTTCTCAAAAAATGGTGGCGTTTTGCGGACGATGGCTGGTGGGCGTTCCCCCTCTTTGAAATGTCTGCAGGAGGGTTTGAGCTCCTCTTTTGGGGGTTTTTGGAGGTTCGTTCGACGCCAGCGTTTAATAGTGGTGTTCCTTTGAATATACAGTATGCGAAAAATACGCATTCTCGGTCTGCGCCTTTTGGCACGGCAGATCGAGAGTCTCTCGAACTCTGAACTATTCAAACCAGGAATGTTTCCATGTTAAGTAAAAATCGTTCTCGTCGAGCGTTCACGTTGGTGGAACTGCTCGTCGTGATCGCGATCATCGGCGTGCTCGTTGGGCTGCTTTTGCCCGCGGTGCAGGCCGCTCGTGAAGCCGCTCGGCGGATGAGTTGCAGCAACAACTTCAAGCAACTCGGGCTGGCGATGCACAACTATCACAGCGCGTACAACGGCGCACCGATCCACGGTGTTGGAACGGATGTTGGCGACAGCACCCACAATTGGTGGACCAGCTACACGACTCACAACTACTGGCGATTGAACGCTTTGGTAGGGATGACTCCTTTCATGGAGCAGCAAGCTCTGTGGGAACAGATCACGAACCCCAATTCAGAGCGAACCGATGGCAACACCGGTGCGGGAATTGGAGTTCCAGCCAATCCTTGGCCGCCGATGGGACCTGCACCTGACAACATTCAATACAAGCCATGGGCCACGGAACTCCCGACGCTACGTTGCCCCAGCGATCCAGGTGAAGGCTTGCCGAGCCTTGGTCGAACGAATTACGGAATGTCGATGGGCGATTCGTTTTGGTGGACGATGGACGGAAAGTTACGTCCTTCCAATCCAAGTGTCGCGAGCAATTACGCTCAGCAATCCCGTGCCGCCAACCGTGGTTTCTTCGTGATGCACTCGCAAACCAAATTTCGCGACGTGCTGGATGGTTTGTCCAACACGATTGCGATGGCCGAGATCGCGACTGATCTGGGCGATGCCGACAACCGGACCCGCGGGAAAACCCATTCGGGCGGTCAGGGTGCTCAAGCATCCATGCAGAACAACCCAAGGCTCTGCATCGAAGATGCATCTCCGATGATTGATCCGACTCGCCCGCAGTTTTGGGTCAACAGCGGTTTGGAAGGTGTGACGAAGGGCCGTGGTTTTCGCTGGGCCGATTCTCAGAATGCTCAGTCGAATGTTCACACCATCTTGCCACCAAACGCGCCGTTGTGCGTCGCGCACGATTCGAACGGCAATGCGATCATGACCGCATCCAGTCGCCACCAAGGCGGTGTGCACGTGTTGATGGGTGATGGTGCCGTGAAATTCATCACCTCGTCGATCGAAGCCGGCAACCAGAACAACCCTGTCGTGCACCTGGGCGGTAACGCCGCCAACCAAAACCAAGCCGGTGCGAAGAGCCCCTTCGGCTTGTGGGGTGCACTTGGTTCGCGTGGCGCACGCGAAGTGATTGACGGCGAATTCTAAGATTGGACGAGGTCACTAGACTGAATTTTCGATCGCCACGCTGACTGTTCAGCGTGGCGTATTTTTTTTGATGCTAAAGGAGCCGCGCACCTAACCTCTTTCCTCCCCTGCATGGGAGCGCTTTGCTGGTTCGCAATTTATGTCGAGAATTTTTCAATAAAAGAGTGACATCTTTACGCGTGAAGATTCTCACGTTATGCGCACGAAGAAGGTCCTAATGGCGATTTAGACGCCGTTGGGGGCTAGCTGTGGTTCTTGCGGCGGGATATGAGCATGGGAAACGGTCGGTATTTGGAATGTCTGTGCGAAGGACTTTCATTCAGGAGTCTGGATTCGCACTTCTATTCCGAGGAACGGAGACATGAACTTAAAGAGAAGCAGTCGGCGTGGTTTTACGTTGGTCGAGCTTTTGGTCGTCATTGCAATCATTGGAGTTTTGGTTGGTTTATTGCTGCCTGCAGTTCAAGCGGCACGTGAAGCGGCTCGCAGAATGAGTTGCAGCAACAATTTCAAGCAGCTTGGGCTCGCGATTCACAATTATCACAGCGCCTACAACGGCGCTCCGATGCAGGGCGTCGGAACGGACGTTGGGAACGGTAGCCACAATTGGTGGTCCAGCTACACAACTCATAACTACTGGCGACTGAGCGCTCTGGTTGGGATGACTCCATTCATGGAACAGCAGGGTTTGTGGGAGCAGATCACCAACCCGAATTCAGAACGCACCGATGGCAATACCGGAGCAGGAATCGGAACGACGGCGAATCCGTGGCCACCGATGGGGCCAACGCCTCAAAACATTCAGTACAAACCTTGGGCGACCGAATTGCCGACGTTTCGCTGTCCTAGCGATCCCGGCAAAGGTCTGCCAAGCCTTGGTCGAACGAACTACGCGATGTCGATGGGGGATTCTTTCTGGTGGACCATGCATGGTGACCTTCGGCCGGCCAACTCAGGTGCTGCCAACAATTACGCGCAGCATTCTCGCGCGGCGAATCGTGGATTCTTTGTGAAGCACAAGCAGGTCAAATTTCGAGACGTGCTCGACGGATTGTCAAACACGATCGCAATGGGCGAAATTGCGACCGACCTGGGAGATTTCGACAACCGAACTCGTGCCAAGCGTCACCCCGACCGTCAGCCAGCACAGACTGCCATTCGCCAAAACCCGCGACTGTGCATCGAGGATGGAACAATGATTGACCCACAGCGGCCGCAATTCTGGACTCCGGGTGCTCTCGAGGGAAACAGCAAGGGACGTGGCTTTCGCTGGGCGGATTGTCAAAACGCTCAATCTCAAGTTCACACGATCTTGCCGCCCAACAGCCCCACTTGCATTCCGCACGATTCGAACGGCCCATCCATCATGACAGTTTCGAGCCGTCACCAAGGCGGCGCTCATGTGTTGATGGGTGACGGCGCGGTCAAATTCATCACGTCGTCCATCGAATCGGGGAATCAGAACAACCCCGTGGTTTGGCGAAACGGAAACGATGCCAACATGAACCAGCCCGGAGCACAAAGTCCTTATGGTTTGTGGGGAGCACTGGGATCACGAGGAGCTCGCGAAGTGATCGACGGCGAGTTCTGATTCACCCTCGCAGTGTCACATCGGGTGGCAACATCGAGGCCGAAACAAAGAACGCCACGTTGAAGACAACGTGGCGTTCTTTTTTCAATTTGGCGTGACTGAGTGGCGTCTCACTCGGCTGCTTCCATGCCTTCTTGGGCAGCTTTCTCTTCTTCAGCGATCATGCGTTCGTAATCAGCGATTGCATCGAGGTCAGTTGAATCCACGACCGAAGCTGGTTCGTCGGAGCCACAACCGGGCAATGCACACGCGCCGAACGCGATCAAAGAGGCGAAGCAAACGCCTTGGAAAACTTGTTTCATCATTTAGTACCGAAAGGTTGGATACGGGATCAATCGAATGTCAACTTAGCAGAGTCGACGCGAACTGAGAATTGACCCCATCCGCTCTCCAGGGCAAGTCATTGGCAGAGTTTGAAAATATCGGCCGAGGTACGCTCGCACCGGTTTCTACGAGGCAACCGGGCCTAACGGCCATTGGCTAATAGTTGAAGTTTGAGAACGTGAGTTGCTCGAACAAGCTCTCGCGAAGTGTTTGGGCGGGAGTTGGTTGTTGGCCATCGGGGACGATTTTCTGCGATGGAAATGAAACGCAACTGCGTGAAACTGGTTCGGCGATGTTGGTGGCTTGATCCGTCTTGTCGTCGCCCGCAAAGTTTCGCTATTCCGGATTTCCTTCAAGATCGTTTCCATTTGATGTCGATCATTGATGGGGAGATGTTGCGCCTGGAGAGTCCTGTACGTGGAGGATGTTTCCGTCGACCACTCACGTTCCAAAACGAGAGAAGTACGCATGACAACCGCGTCCAAAAACACTGATCCAAGCCGCCGCTCCAATCCGTCTCAAGCGGACATGGATGCGACGGCGCCAACCTTGCTCCGATTGCCGGACCTTTGCCCGCCAGCGGACTCAGATGAGTCGTATATCGAAGAAGCTTCGGTTTCAAAAGAACCAGAAGACGGTGGGCAGTCATCGATGCAAGAGTTGCTCGATGTGGCAATGGAGGCCACTGATGATGCGGTTGGACAAGCCAGCGTCACACGCCTGCCTGACTTGGCACCGCCCCAAATTGACTTGAGTCCACCGGCAGCGCCAGTGTCTGCTTTTGCAATTCGTGATGCTGCTACGCCAGCCGCAGTCGCTACGTCGCCCGTCGATCAAACACCGAGTTCAACCGCGACGAAGGTTGCCGAATCGGAGCCAACTGGATCCGCGTCCAAACGATCCTGGAAAGAGAGTTCCGAGACGTTGAGCAATCGCGTCTTGGGCGTTGTTGGATCTCGCAACACGTTGCTGGTTTTGCTTGCCGTGATCGCTTGTTGGGCGGTGTTCGCACCGAGACGACATCCCAACGCTCAGCAAAATTCAGAGGCGCTGACGGCAAAAGAACCTGACGCCGATCGGTCTGCTGCGAAGAAGGGTGATCCGACGCCGTTCGAATCAATCGCCGCTGGAAAAACGATTTCGCGACCTAAGAATCCGTCTGGCATCCGCAAGGCAGCGGACAGCATCGCTGCGTCTGAAAGCGTTGCTGCGAACTCGAAGCCGCGAGCCGCTCGAGGTACATCCGGTCAATCCATCGCCGCTACGGCACCAAACGCACCAAAGCAATCAGTCGGCACTTCCACTTTGGGCCAACCTTCCGCTACCAACTCGATGGGGGCGGTTCCAGGTGGAACCAGCTTGGTGGAGTCGCAGTTGGCATCCTCGACGATGCAGCATGGCGTCGGTGGTGCGGCACCTTTCGATTCGGTCCCGTTTCACTTCGAAGCTCCAGCCGAAACGGCCTCGCAATCGGTTCGTAAACCTCAGATGGAAGAAGTGTCCACTGAGGCTGGTATGACAATCGATGCTTTGGCTGCCAATTACGGAGCGGGTTTGCCAGCGGAAACGACCGCGGCTTTGAACGAACCAACCGAGCCGGATGCAACCCAGGAAGCGATCGCAGGCAACGAACCGGCCGGCGCAGTCGCGACACAAGAGAACACGCCTCTAGAAAGTGGACCTGCGGCCGACGACGCACCGCCGGCCATTCCTGTTCCGCTTCAAACCGGAACACCAGGACCGATTTTGAACTGGATTGACTACCTTCCGCCAATGCCATCGGAGATGGGTGAGCAAGCTTCGAGTGCAACCACTGAGCCGACCGATGCTGGTTTGTCGGTGCCAGAGAACAGTGAAGAGGTTGCTTCGGAATACGATTTTCCATCGACGCAGTCTCCCGGAACACCGGACTTTCGCTTTGGATTGCCAGGCGATGGACCGGAGGGTTCCGTCGGAACTCAGACTCCGCCAGCGGGCGATCAGCCCAACGCACGGGTCGCCGCACCGCCTACCTATCCCGATTTTAATCTGCGCCGCTGAGTGACAGGGAAACGTGATGAATCAGCCCAATAATTTCATTCAATCGCACGCTCGGAATCGTCGCTACGTCTCCAAGACGGTGGCGCAAATGCAAGCAGTCGACTCGCTCGACTCTTCCTCCGCAGCACCACGGACAAACGACGCCACGATTCGAGAATCGTTGACCGGATTGGAGCGATCTGAACGAGTCACGCGGCGTTTGGACGAGGCGGTTCTGCGACTGGATCGTGCCGCATCGATGCGTCGTCAGCGCGGAACGGAAGAAACGCTCGGCGAAGCGACCGAGGTCGAGGCCGCACCCGTGGATAACGATCCCGTTGTGCCCGCACCGAAGTCTCATTTGCTCGAAGATTCGCCCTCGGCAATCAAACGGCCATCGGATCGATTGAAGTCGATGCGAGTCGACCGCCGCGATGACGCGACGGGAATGCAGTTGGATGCATCGGTTTCGGAATCGAGTTCCATCTGGATGGAAACCGCTGATCAGTCGACTCGTCTGCGAATCGATCGCCCGGTGGATGCGGAAGACACCGCTCGACGAATTGGCGAACCGCTGATTGTGTCTGGCGTTGCAAAGATTCCTGCTGCTCCAGTCGTCGATGTCGACTCGCTGCACACCGAAGTTTCGCAGCCATCATCGTTCGCTCCCGAAACAATCCAGACGCCGGTTCATCATCCCGAACCGCAACCGATGCCTGACGTTGCTTCTCGCGTGACACAAACGGTGAGCGAAGCGGAACGCTATCTCGCCGAGTCGATGCGTCAGCAAACTGCTCATATGGCCGACCTGGCACCGGTTATCGAACCAGAACCCGCCGCCGTGGTCCAACCGGTCACAGCACCAGTTGATGAACCGGTGGAAGTGGCCAAGCGACCCTTCGTCGCCGCATGGCAAGTGAACGAGCTGGAAATTCCAGACACAGTTTCTGAGTTGTTCTTGTGTGGATCGTTGGCCGACCAACTTGGCCAACACATCGTGGACGCTCAACTCGATGGACTCGGATCAATCGCCGTGACCAGTGTGTTGCCCGGCGAAGGTCGCTCGACCGTTGCCATGGGCATTGCGCTCAGTGTGGCGTACACCGGAATGAAGGTCGCTTTGGTCGATGCTGACAGCAACGGACCAACGCTTGTCGATGACTTCGCGTTGGAGCTGGATCATGACTGGATCGACGCGATTCGCGATGGAATTCCCGTTGAGGAAATCGCAGTGGCGTCCGAGTCTGATGCTTTGACTCTGATTCCATTGTTGCCCGGTGCGGAAGAACTGTCGCCCGCTTCGAGTGAACTGGAACAGGTCATCGAACGCCTCAAGCAATCCTTCGATCTTGTGATCATCGACTGCGGCACATCTGCTCTTTCGACGGCCAGTCTTTGTGACTCGGCTTTGGTCGTGCGAGACGCAGGCAGAACGGATGTTTCCGAAATTGAAACACTCGTTCAAGAGCTGCGTCGCAATGGATTGACCGGCGTTGGCATCGTCGAAAACTTTTGCCAAGACACTGAGTGATCACCGGTCTAATCCGCGATTGATCAACGTTCGCGAAAAAGTTCGCTGATCGATTGATCGTGGTGAATCCGCTTGATCGCTTCGGCCAGCAAAGGTGCCACCGAGAGTTGCACCAAGTTTGGCAGCAGCTTCTCACCGGTCACGGGAATCGTGTCCGTCACCGTGATCGAGTCGATTGGTGCTTCCCGAAGCCGTTCGATGGCGGGACCACACAAAACGCCGTGCGTGCACGCGATGTGGATCTCTTTCGCACCGGCTTCGTGAACCAGTCGGGCCGCCCCGCAGATTGATCCGGCCGTGCTGATCATGTCATCAAACATGAGTGCAACCTTGCCTTCGACTGGGCCGCCGATGATTGTGTTCTGGCGGACTTCCAAGGCATTGGTGCGACGTTTGTCGACGATGGCCAAGTTGCCACCGAGTCGTTTCGTGTGACCCAGTGCACGTTTGATGCTGCCTTCGTCGGGGCTGACCACGACAACTTCGTCACCGGCGAACCGGCGGCTGACAAAGTGATCATTGATCACGGGAGCGGCGTACAAGTGGTCGACGGGCACGTCAAAGAACCCTTGGATCTGAGCCGCATGCAGGTCCATTGTGAGGACTCGATCGGCACCCGCCCGCGTGATCAGGTTGGCAACCAATTTCGCGGTGATCGGCACACGGCCTTCGTCTTTGCGATCCTGGCGTGCGTAACCGAAGTACGGGATGACGGCGGTGATGCGTTCAGCGCTGGCTCGTTTGCAGCAATCGATCATCGTCAACAACTCGATCAAGTTGTCGTTGACGGGTGGGCAAGTTGGTTGCACCAAGAAAACGTCGCGACCGCGAACGTCTTCATCGAGTTTGCAGTAGTTTTCACCGTCCGGGAATTGGCCCAGCGTGATGCGGGCTGGCTTCAAGTGCAGGTGACGACACAGTTTGTCAGCAAGGTCATGGTTTGCTCGGCCACTGAAGATTTTCAGTTCACGCATAACCCATCGCTCGCATTGTTTGGTCGACCAATTGAAGTTCCTCGGGGTTGTTGATGGAAAGCGATTCGCAATCCTGCAAAACGGGCAAAGCTTCGACGGGGCGTCCGGCTTCATGAAGCAGGCGAGCACAATCCGTCAGGTAGTATTCGCCTTGTGCGTTGTCATTGCTGAGTTTGGAAAGTGAGTCCAGCAGGTCCGCGTTGTTGAACAGATACGTGCTCATGTTCACCTCGCGAATTTCGCGTTGTGCATCGGTGGCGTCTTTGTGCTCCACGATGCCGGTGAATTGGCCGCTGTCGTTTCGAACGATTCGGCCGAGCCCCGTTGGATCGTCTTTGGTCAGAGTGCCGAGTAGCAAAGCCGGCTGCGTGGCTTGGAAATGCTCGATCAACTTGATCAAGCTGGACGGCTGAATCAGCGGTGAGTCACCGGCGATGACCAGCGTCAGGCCGTCGTGGTCGGCCAACTGATCGAGGCACATTTGAACGGCATGTCCCGTCCCGAGTTGCTCCGTTTGCTCGGCAAAGGTCAGCGAGTCGTCATCGCGGGATTGCAGCTCCTTGCGAACCAAATCCGCTTCGTAGCCCACGACCGCAATTTTCTTTTGGATCCCAGCTTTGTCTGCGGCGTCCAAAACGAAATGAATCATCGGACGATCGACAACCGGACACAGCACCTTGGGAAGCTCGCTATTCATGCGAGTTCCTTTGCCTGCGGCCAGGACAACCAAGCAGACGTTGGCGGTGGAGTTCGCCGTCGGGGGAGCGGTGGACTCTGAATTCGTAGTCATCGGGGATCCGAAAAAGCCGTTTTGGCGATGGGGATGGCGAATGAAGAACGATGTGGGCCAACATCGTCCCTTGCCAGTACCTTTCGGGCAAGCCGGTAGCCGGGCCAAACTGCTGGTCCCCCGAGGGTCGGTATCAATCCACTTGAGCCCGAGCGGGAAACTCGAAGGTTTCACGCCGAACTGTCGACTAGTCGGGGGAGAATGCGGCGGTTGTTTTGGGGCTGGAGGAATGTGTCTCGGATGGCAACTGGCGAATGGTTTGTCGGTGAAAGATCCCTGGGTGACACAGGACGGCTCAGCCATTCCGCTGCCCAGTTTAGCGGCTGGTTGCGAGCCCTCCGGTTTGACCAACTCCAAGATTCAATCCTGACAAACCACGAGGCTTGAATCAATTCGTTTGTAAAAGCCGATTTTTTTGACTGCGTTGACCTTGCCGGCGGTTTCACGCGATTGATAGTGTGACGGAACAGAATTTTGCCCAGAACTTTCGCTCAGAATTCAATTGAGACTGCAGGCCGGCCGCGTTTTAGGCCGATATCAGACGTGTTCTCGAAACTGCGCTTGCGAAGTCTCCACCGATTCTGACGGATTGATTCCTGGGACAAGGATTGCAACGCTGATAACCGAGTCGAGAGTTCCCTGACTGGATGCGCCCCTTGGCGCTGGCCCATGACGGATCGGTTGTCGCACCCACAATCCTTTTCAAACTTTTGTCGATCGATCGACATGCCATATGGGCCACGAAGGTCCGGCGTGTCACGCGGTTGTCAATTCCGCTTTCCTCCCGGGAGCACACGTCAAGATGCAAATTTACGGTCCATTTCGACTTTCCACGAGCCAAGCCGCCTCGTCGGTTTCCAAGCCAGCTGCCAATGCTGGTGCGAACCGTCTGAAGCCGGATGCAACCACTTCCAAGACATCAGCCGCGCCGGTGGACCAACTCGATCTGTCCAGCGCCGCGACATCCGCGAATCGTTTGGATTCCACATCATCCATCGCTGGTGGTGGTGAAATCCGAATCGACCGCGTTGCTGATATCCGTCGCCAAATTGCCGACGGAAGCTATGACACACCGGAGAAGATGGACGCGGCACTCGACCGCTTCCTCGATGAGCTGGCGTGACCCAAAGCGACGTCAGAGATCTCGATTCGCTCGATGCCCTTCGCAAGGCAGTCGAGCGATTGGCGGACCGCTTGTGTCTGTCCAGCCATTCGATTCACGCGACACTGAATCGCGTTGATGAACACTTCTCGGTCAATCAAGTGACCTACTGGCGAGATCAAACGCGACTGGCCGAACGAGAGCTGACAGCGGCCCAGGATCAGCTCAGTCGAAAACGCTCCACCGTTCGGCCCGGCGAGCGAGTTCCTGCCACGGAAGAAGCCAAGAACGTGGCTCGCTGGAAAACCCGATTGCGATTGTGCCAGGACAAAGAACGCTTGGCGCGGCGAATCGCGATTGAGATTCAACAAGTCTGCGAAAAGACTCGTGGCCCATCCGCCGCCCTCACGGAACTGGGTGAAGTCGCACTGCCCACGGCCGCGAATCGACTGCTTTCATTGATCGATCGCCTGCGTGCTTATCAAGACGGGCAAGACCCGGGAGCTTAAAGCGACTTCAGGACCTTTTCCGCCGCGGCGATTGTTTCGTCGATCATCGCTTCGGTGTGTTGTTGACTGAAAAACAACGCTTCGAACTGGCTGCAAGGCATGTAGATGCCTTCGCTCATCATTCCCCAGAAGTAGCGTCCAAAGGCGTCTCGGTCACAACGATCTGCATCGTCCCAGCAATGGACCGCATCGGGATTGAAGAACAGCGTCAGCATCGCGCCGGCTTTGGCAACAGTGTGTGCCATGCCCGCTGAGGTCGCCGCGCGATCCAAGCCTTCGGCTAAGCGATCTGCCAATCGTTCCAGTTGCTCGTAGGGAGGGTTCTCTTTCAACAAACGAAGCGTTGCTGAACCGGCCGCCACCGCGACGGGGTTGCCGCTCAGCGTTCCGGCTTGAAAGACTTTGCCCGCAGGAAGCACTTGGTTCATGATGTCGGCACGTCCGCCGTAGGCTCCCAGCGGCATCCCTCCACCGACGATTTTGCCGAGTGTCGTCATGTCCGGTGTGACACCGAATCGCTCCTGAGCCCCACCGTATGCCACACGAAAACCTGTCATGACTTCATCAAAGATCAGGATCGATCCATGTTTCGAAGTCAGGTCGCGAGCGGCGTTCAGGAAGTCCATGGTCGGCAGGACGCATCCCATGTTTCCGACGACGGGTTCGAGGATCAAAGCAGCGATGTCATCGCCGTGTTGATCAAACGCGCTCTGCAAACCAGGCACATCGTTGTAAGAAAGCACCAGCGTGTCTTCGGCTGCACCGGGTGTGACACCCGGGGAATCGGGAGCACCCAGTGTCGCGGCGGCGCTTCCGGCAGCGACGAGCAGTGAGTCCACATGACCGTGGTAGTTGCCCGCGAATTTAATGACCTTCTTTCGTCCGGTTGCTCCACGAGCCACGCGGAGCGCGCTCATGGTTGCTTCCGTGCCGCTGTTGACCAAGCGGACTTTCTCGATGCTCGGAACAGCTTCGATGATTTGCTCAGCGAGTTGCGATTCCGCTTCGGTCGGCGCTCCGTAGCTGGTTCCCTTGGCCGCGGCGGCGGTGATTGCGGCAATGACCTCCGGGTGAGCGTGGCCCAGGATCATCGGTCCCCATGATCCGATGTAATCGATGTAGCGGTTGCCATCGATGTCGAACAAATACGGACCTTCGGCTCGTTCGATGAACAGCGGTGTGCCACCAACGGCACCAAACGCTCTGGCCGGTGAGTTGACACCGCCGGGCATCAACTTGGACGCACGTTCGAAAGCGGCAACACTCTTTGGACCAGCGGTGGGCAGAGCGGCAGAAGAGTTCGCGGGTGAGTTCATGGTCGTCGGTGGAGGTGAAGCGAAGTGGTGTTTGAAGGAGGCCGGTGTCGGAGGTCGCAGGGAATTCAGTGTGCGTCACGAACGGTGCTGATCAGTTTGTCCGCACCTTGTTCTCGCAATCGGTTGGCAACGCTTGTTCCCAATTCATGTGCGGTGGCGACTTCCAAGTCGTTGTCGTCCGGTGTGACAGCGATGCGAGCGGATTCTTGCAATCGTTCTTTGCCATCGGCTGACATCACGATCGCGTTGAGGCACAGTTCGGTGCCCGTGTCAGACGTTTCCAATTTGGCATGACAAGCGATCGGAGCCAAGCATCCGCCGTGAAGTTCCGACAAAACCTTTCGCTCCGCCGTCGCCGCCAACCGTGCCGCCGCGTCGTTCAAACTTGAGATAGCGTGCATCGCGTTGGTGTCATCGCTTCGAACTTCGATTCCCAAGGCACCTTGGCCGGGAGCGGGAATCATCTCTTCGAGCGGGAACAATCGGTGAGGCAGGTCGTTCATTTCCAAACGCAAGATTCCGGCGTGGGCCAAGACAATTGCATCGAATTCGCCAGCGTTAAGTTTGGCCAAGCGAGTCTGCACGTTGCCGCGGATGGGCAGGACATCGAGGTCCGGACGAAGCTGTTTCAGTTGAGCCAACCGGCGGGTGCTGCCCGTTCCAACACGTGCTCCTTGCGGCAAGCAGTCCAGTGGCGAGGCCGCGTCCGCCTGCTCCTTCAAATGAGGACTGTCGTCGGCGAAGACGAGGGCGTCCAAGACCGATTCACGTGGGGGAACCGCGGCCAAGGTGAATCGACTGTCCGGTTCAGTTGGCAAATCTTTGAGGGAGTGGACCGCCACATCCGCTTCGTCATCAACCAACGCCTGCTGGATGCGTTTGGTGAACAAACCGACTTGGCGAGTGCCGTCGATGGGGCGCATGTCGGTGTCGCCTTTGCTGACCAACGGCACGATTTCGGTCTGGAAACCACGTTTTTTCAATGATTCAGCAACGTGTTCGGCCTGCCACATGGCCAACGGGCTTTCTCGGGTGGCGATTCGGAGGCGGGGGGTGTCGGAGGGGGGAGTCGAGGCCACGGTTGCGGTTTATTCGGTGGGAAGGGTGGACGGAACGGCCGAAATTGCAAAAATCATGGCGGAAATTCTTCCGCTGCGTCGTTACGCTAGTAGGAAGAGTGTAGGCCGAGGGTGCCAATTCCGGAACCGAGTGCGACTTGGTCAGGAAGAGACTCGGTTGTGCCCTGGTACGCTCGCCATTCCTCATTCTTCGTCCGCCATTGTCCAATTCTTCTGACGAACCGGAACTGTTCGGCGATTCCGCCAGCAAGGCTATGCAACGTCGCGCCGAGAACTCCAGCGAGTCCGGAAGTGGCGATGGCAGTTCGTGGGCTGATTTGTTGGATGCTTCTCACGCGGATTCGATGGGCGAGTTGACTCGCGACCAAACGCATTCGGAAGTCGGATTTGAAGTCGAGAAGTTTCATCGGTCCATCCCTGAAATTGTAGGCGTCTACAAAGTCGGTCGCCCGATCGGACGAGGAGGCATGGGCGAGGTGTTCCTGGCGGAGCACCGATCGATGGGGCGAGTCGTTGCGCTCAAGATACTGCCGACCCGTTGGCTTGATCGTGTCGAGTCGGTCAACCGATTCTACGAAGAGGTCCGAGCGGCCTCGAGTTTGATGCACCCGAACATCGTCACCGCGTTTGATGCGGGCGAAGCGGATGGCATTCACTACATGGCGATGGAGTACGTCGATGGGCGAACGCTGTCGCAATGGGTGAACGACCAAGGACCGATGTCGATCGGTGACGCTGCGTCGGCGATTCGCCAGGCTGCCTTTGCGTTGCACCACGCACACGCGGCGGGCATCGTTCACCGCGATGTCAAACCTGGCAACCTGATGCGAGCCCATGATGGAACGATCAAGTTGTTGGATCTTGGTTTGGCTCGTTTTTCCGCCGAATGGTATCCGTCGCCTCGTGATTTGAAGCCGCAGGAGAAGGACCTGACCGAGGATCACAGTTCGCACAACTCCGCCTCGACCGATGCAAAGAATCGACCTTTGCTCGGGACTTTGTCGTTCATCTCACCCGAACAACTCGAGGACGCGAATTCAGCCGATTCGCGAAGCGACCAGTATTCGCTTGGGGCGACGTTGTTCTATCTGTTGATGGGGCATCCCCCGTTCACCGGTGATTTGGTCGAACAGGTTTACGGTCATCGGCACGGGGAAGTCCCGGATTTGATGACACTTCGAAATGACGTCGACCTGAAACTCGCGGACATCGTGCGAAGGATGTTGGCCAAGGATCCGGCGGAACGTTATGGATCGATGGACGAAGTCGCACGCGCGATGGCTCCATACGACAACGACCGTTCGACCCCGGCTTGGGTATTGGATTTTGCTCGGCGAGAAACTGGCGAAGACCACACAACCGTGGGCGGCGAATCGACCCGTCGTGGATTGCTCAGTGTCATTGGCATTGAACTTGGGATGACTCACGCGGCGACCGCGATCACTCAGTCCGATGGCACAATGCTGGCCGGATGGCCGGGGATGACCTCGCAAGGGCCTCGTCCATTGTGCCGAATCGCCGTTGCTGAAAAAACGGATCGTGACACGGGACAGTCGACAATCTTGTTTGGTCACAATGCCTACGAGCGTCGTGAACGCCATCCGCAACGGGTGGCGCACTGCCAAATGATGTACTTCGGCCGCGATGACATGATGCGGCGGATCGACGGACGAATGTGCCCGCCGGAAGTCACGATGGGATTGTGCTTGCGGCATTTGCTTGGCAACACACTGACTCAATTGGATTCTCCAGGTTCGCTCGATGGTGACTCTTCATCACCAATGGCATTGGGAACCAACTGGAAACGACATGCTCGTTGGCCCGATGCGGTCGCGATCACGGTGCCGTCGAGCTACGACCAACTGCATCGCCGCGCGATTCATCAGTCCGCACAATTGGCAGGGTTGCCCGCGGTACGTCTGATTGAACGAAGCATTGCGGTGACACGATTCGCGATGACGACTCCGCATCGAGGAAGCCACGCCGAAGATCGCCAGCCACCCATTGATTCACAGTCATCGGCGCCGATTTTGTACGTCGGCCTGACGGGGCAGTCGTTGGATATCTCCATCCTGCAAGTCTACGGCGGGCAAATTCGACAGATTGCGACTGCGGGGCATTGGTGCCACAGCACGATGGCGTGGTCTCGACGTTTGGTCGAGATGATTTCGTCACGATTGCCGAGTGCCCCCAAACGCATCCAAGGCTTGGCCACGAATCGCCAAGAATTGATTCATGTCACCCGCATTCAGATGGCGGGCGAACGAGCAATGAACCAATTGTTGCTGATGCCTGAAACTCGGGTCGAGATCGCTCATCAAAACCACGTCGATACCGTGGAGCTGACCCGAGACGAGTGGCTGACCGAGTGCGAAGACTTGTTGTGTTCAATCGAGGAAAGCATTCAATTGGTTTGTCAACGCGCAGGTGTGTTGCCATCTGACTTGAAGCAGTGTTTGGCCATGGGGCCGTTGCTGAGACTTCCCGCGATTCGCGACCGTGTGTTGACGAAGGGCGCACCCAACGCCGCGATCACCTTTTATGATCAAGTCGACGCGGCCCACGGTGCCGCCGCGTGCGTGGCGTCTGAGTTGCCCGGCCAGTTGTGTTCGGAACCGCCTGCGAAAAGCGTTGCTGGACACTCGGTTGGATTTGTTGTCGCTGACCGTGATGGCAAGCGACGAATTTTGCCAATCATCCCGCGTGGCACTCCCACACCGGCGCGCACGAACCGACAACTCAACGGAACGGCACGCGACAATCGAATGACGTTGTCGTTGGTGGAATCCTCGGGCAAGAATGGCGAGAATTGGCAAACGCTAGGTCGTCACATCATCGAAGTGGCGCCGGACGAGGTGAATCCCATGCGGCGTCTCGGCTTTGAACTCGACATCAACGGACTGCTTTCAGTTCACTTGGAACGTCCCGATTTGGGACGCACCGTGATGCTGCCTTCATTGCCAAATTCCGACATGGATGAAATGCAGTGGCAAGATTGGCGCGAGTGGATCGAGGCCACACTTTAGCCATTGGGCTTTTGCGAGGCGATGTCCATTGCCGCTCACTTCGGGACCAGCCGATTCAACAATTCGCGGTTTTCCTGGCGGACGATTTCACATTGGCTCAACAGTTCACCGGGCGATTCGGCTCCCGCTAGACTCGCCAGTTGCTTCAGTTCCAGCGGCGCTTCTTCGTCATCAAACCCAAGTGGCAGTTCATGCCGAGCGACCGTGTTGAGCAAGCGGAGTTTGCCTTCGATGCTTCGTAGCGTTCGGTAGTTGCGAGCCAACGTTTCCACATCGTCGTTGGAATAACAATCGGCACGCGAAAGTTCTTCCAGGCATTTGACCGTGTTGGCGTGCAGTGGAAAGTCGTCATCGCTCGCCATACGCAGAACACCAACGGCGGCGATCAGCTCGATGTCCACCAACCCACCAGCACCGCGTTTCAAATTGTTGGGGCCGGCTGTCGATTCACTGTTCTCTCGCCAATCGCGAAGATCGCCGTTCATGCTGTCTCGCCAGCTGACACCGCGGGTCACGCTGCGAAGCATCTGTTCGATTGATTCGCGAGCTTCGCGAGAGCCGGAGATAGGCCTCGCTTTGCACAAGGTGACGGACTGCCAAAGCGAAGCGGTTCGTTGACGAAACGGTTTGATGAATTGGTCTCGTGACATCGCCAACACGGACTCATCCGCACCACCGGCGAAGGGCAAGTCCATCTCGTACAAACGACCTTCGATGGATTGGTCCATTCGACGAAGGATATTGCCCGCGAGTTGATTGAAGAATTGGCGATTGGAAAGCGTCGATCGAGGGCCACCGACTCGGCGTTTGGTCTCGCCTTCAGCCGTGTACACAAACGTCAGGTCCAGATCGCTGTGGTAGTTCATTTCGCCGCCCGCGAAACGCCCCAACGCCACCGCGACCAATTCTGATCGCTCGCCATTTTTATCGAGGGGATCGCCGTATCGCTGAGCGAGAAGTTCGTGTTCCTGGTCGATCACTCGTCGCAAGCAGGCTTCAGCGATATCGGTCAGCGAACGACTGATTGAGTCAATCGATTCTTTGCCCAGCAAATCGCGAACGCCGATCATCAGATGAGCACTCGCTTTGACGTGACGCAGGACATCGACAATCTCATCGACTCCATCGCACAGCCGAATGGTTTGGGCGTCCAGTCGTTCAGTTGTTGGAAGGCGATCCATCACCAGTGAATCGATCAGCTCGTCGATCATTCCCGGATGATCAATCAAGATGTTCGTCAGATACGGCGCCAGCGAACACATCGAAATGGTCAGCTTTAACGTTGCATCGTTGGTTCGAAGCAGTTCCCAAAGAGTGGCTTTGGCACCAATCGAGTCCGTCATCGCGACCAATCGCGCGAGCGTCGAATCGGGATCGGGCGAAGCTGCGATCTCTTGCAAGACGCGCGGGGCGACGGCGGCGAAGAAGTGACGGCACCGGCGAGGCGAAAGAAACGAAACGGTTTCTTGGCTGAGCGCGAGCACGTTTGAAATGGCTTGCGGCACATTGTCGAATCGATACTGAGCAACCGTTTGTTGGAACACGTCCATGTCTGGAGTAGGATCCAGAATCAGTTCAGTGATGACGGCTAAATCGTGCAGCGATCCAGCTTCATTATTGGCGGCGGAACCAGAGCTTTCGCTGGCTTCTGAAGTCTCGCTCGGCGGGACTTCATCGACCATCAAGTGATTGATGATCTTGCGATTCACATCAAACGTTTCCTGCAGCATCTTCTCGAATCGATCCGCGTCGCCTTGGATATGAATCGCTTTGCCGCTCTCGGATTCCGTGCGGACTCCCAATCGCCAAGCGAGACGGGAACGCACATCGCGTTCTTCGGGCAAGTGTGAGATTCGGTGATCAAACAACACCGCCAACAAATGTTCCAGTCGACAAAGTTTCGCGTGGTTGGTCGACAGGATCGTGGCTTCTTGAGACGTCAGGCAACCGTGGCGTGACAGTTCAGAGATCGCGGGCAGCGTTCCGGTGACACGAACGTCGGGCAGGTCACCTCCGTGCAGCAATTGCAAGAACTGGATTGTGAGTTCAATGTCGCGGCGACCTCCCGGCACATCGGCGATAGGAGTGCCGTTGGTGGAAGAAGTCGCGACGGCTCGCTTTTCCAACTTTCGACGCAGCACACGAATGTCCGCGATTTCGCTGCGGGTCAACAAATGGTGATAGACCCACGGTTCGATGCGTTTTAGAAACGACTGGGACAGAGATTCTTTTCCCGCGGCGTGACGCGCTTTTACAAATGCCAACCGTTGCCAAGTGCGACCATTACGTTCGTAGTGCGTCGCGGCTTCGTTGATGCCAAAGAAATCAACGTCCGCTCCTGAACTGACCGTGCTCGAATTGTCAGACGTTTGTCGTCCCAGTGATGACTGAAGACGAGACGATTGAACGCCCAAGCGTTGCGTGTCCGACAACGTCATTTCGTTCTGTGTCGGTTGATGGTCGAAACGCAGGGTGAAGGGGATCACTTGGCTGCCATTGGATTGCAGCAATTCGACCAGACTTCGAGCCACTTGCCGATGAAATTCAATGTGACTGGCGTTTTTGCGGTCGATTTGGTCACACAGCAGCAACAGGTCCAACTGCGATTCGTAGCCGATTTCTTGACCGCCGTAGTTGCCAAGTGCGATGATCGAAAACTGAGGCTGGCTTCCGTCGATGCGTTGAGGGATGGATCGTTTGGCGGAAATGGAAGAAGTGGCAAAAGCCAGGGCCGCTTCCATGATCGCATCGGTGACAAAGCTGATCTGAGATTGAACCTTGTCCGGCGGAAGTCCCCGAACAAATTCGCCGTACGCGATCCGCAAGATTTCTCGACTCGCGAATCTTCGGATGGCGAACGCAGCACGGCGATTCGATTGGATCGTTTTCATCTCGCCGGACAGCTCGTCGACCAAGACCGATCGTTGGGCTGGGGAGCCATCACTGGCTCGGATCAGATCGAAACTTTCCGGGTCGTTGATCAGCAGTTTCGCGATCGCCGGGCTGGTGCTGAGGACCTGCAGCAACGCTGGCAGCATCATTGGATCACGTTCGAACAACGCGAGCAGAGCCATCGGGCTACGAGAGACGCCGATGAACTGACTCAATCGATCGATCGATTCGTCGGGATCGTCGGTCAGATGCAGGTGCTCCACCAAACTGGACCACAGCAACTGCAACAGGTCATCTGAAACCCCGCTGCCGGCGATCGCAGCCAATGATTTGGCGACACGAGAGGGATCGGCGACATCCTCGGGGCTCAGCGGCGCGTAGTCGGCCCAGTCACTCATCCAATTCATCCAGTCGCATTCGAGGGCTCCACGGAACTTCGCATCGTCGAGGTGCGTCCAATTGTATGGACCGCTTGCGCGACCAAGCAATTTGCTTTGACGCGACGAGCGAGTTTAAACGGTGGGTGGGGATCGTTGTAGCGGACGGTGGGGCACCCTGATTCACCGATGCAGCTCATGGAAGGTTTGCTGTAGCTGGTCGGGTGGAGTGTAGTCCCCACGGACCGGCTTGGTTGTTCCATCCATCGGGCCAAAATGATGACAACGAATTCCGAATCTTGTGTGACATCACTCAGACGTGACCTACGTTTTTGTATGCGAGGCGGGGGAACGTCGTGCATCCAATAGTCACGAAGTTGAGGCGTGTGGTGGTTTTTCATCGAGCGTTGCGGGAACGCAACATTGGTGATGTCTGGAACCCACATGCCACGTCGCAAGCTTATCCACCCCGTAGGCGGTTCGTCCGTCTAAACCTTTATGCGACAACGGTTTGCTATGATTTATGCGTTGCCTCAGCAGGCGACTGGCACCGCCGGTGCTTGGTCTCATTCACCCAACCGTGTTGATGTTGTTTCGGGTGTCGAGGAGACCTTGATGGGAAAGAAGCTCAGCCGCCGTAGCTTGCAGGACGACGCCTTTGATGCCGAGGATTCGGTGAATCGCCGGTCTCGCACAATGGGCCAAGAATTCTCGGATTCTATTTCCGAGGAAATTGAATCGGGTTCGACGGGGGATGAGGACGCTGTTTCGCGTCGCGACGAGTTTCCAACCGACCCGACAGAAGATCCCGTGCGGATGTATCTCATGCAAATGGGGCAGATCCCATTGCTGACACGAGATCAGGAGGTGGCCGCTGCCCAGCAGATCGAAGCCACTCGGGAACGCTATCGTCATTGCATGATGGCAACCGATTTCATGTTGCAAGCAGCCCTGAAATTGCTGCAACAAGTCCGCGACAAACAGTTGCGTCTGGACCGCACCATCGAAGTCAGCGTGACAAACGCGGCCGAGAAAAAAGCGATCATGAAGCGAATCGTTCCAAACACACGGACGCTGGATTACCTGCTGCGTGAAAATCGCGGTGACTACATGGTGGCGATCAATTCGTCGCTACCGATGCGTCGTCGCCGTGCCGCTTGGCGGAACCTGGTGATCCGCCGAAACAAAGCGGTTCGTCTGGTCGAGGAAATGAATCTTCGAACCAACAAGCTGCAACCCATCTTCGAAAAGCTGCGTCGCAGTTGCGAACGCATGCAAGAGATCAAAGCGATCTTGGCCGATGCTCATCGTTCAACCATGCCCGGTATGCCATCGGTGGATGAACTACGATCCGAGCTCCGCAGCCTGATGCGTTTGACCTACGAAACACCTCGCACGTTGTCTCGCCGAGTCGACCGTTGCGACACTTTTCGCGACGACTACGACGCGGCCAAACGAGTCTTGTCAGCGGGCAACTTGCGATTGGTCGTTTCGATCGCGAAGAAGTATCGCAACCGTGGTCTGTCGTTCTTGGACCTGATTCAAGAGGGCAACACAGGGTTGATGCGAGCGGTCGACAAGTTCGAACACGCCCGTGGGTACAAGTTCAGCACCTACGCAACATGGTGGATTCGTCAGGCGATCACGCGAGCGATCGCTGATCAAAGTCGAACGATTCGCGTGCCTGTGCACATGATCGACACGATGAACAAGATTCGCCAAATCACACGTGACTTGGTTCAGGAACACGGTCGCGAACCCACCGCCGAAGAAGTTTCCAAACGCAGTGGTTTGTCGCTCGATGACACACGCGTGATTCTGAAGATGAGCCGTCAACCGTTGTCATTGGATCAACCGGTGGGCGATCATGACGACAGCGTCTTCGGAGAATTCCTGCAAGACCACCGCGACGACGATCCATTGGTCGAAACCAACCGCGAAGCTCTGAAGCATCAGATCGACTTGGCAATGGAAACACTGAACTATCGCGAACGGGAGATCCTTCGTTTGCGATATGGCTTGGCCGACGGCTACACCTACACGTTGGAAGAAGTGGGCCGGATTTTCCAGGTCACCCGCGAACGTGTTCGCCAGATCGAGAGCAAGGCTGTTCGCAAATTGCAACAACCCTACCGAGCCAAGTCACTGGTCAGCTTCCTCGACGGAGCCGAAGTGTCTCTGTTCGAAGGCAGCGAAGCGATCTGAGAATCGTCGATGCATAACTCGCTCGATTTCGACCGAGCGAGCAACGTTCGCTAATTTAAAATAGCTGAATCGAGTCGCCGCAATGAGCGGTGGCTTGATACGCCAACACTGAGTTGAGCAGCTCGATCGCCATGCGTGATTCCAGAGTCACGCCGGCTCGAACGCCAACGCACGGATCGTGCCGGCCCTTCGCCAGCTCGAATTCGATTTCGTCCAATTGCTTGTTGACGGAATCTTGCGGCAGGTTGATCGTCGAAGTGGGTTTGAATCCGACTCTCGCGACCAATGGATTGCCCGTCGTGATGCCACCGATCAATCCACCGTGCGTGTTGGATTGGTATCCTCCGCTGCGAATGGGATCGTTGTTCTCGCTTCCGGTTCGCGGAATGACATCCACGCCCGATCCGATCTCGCAGGACTGCACCGCGTTGAGTCCACCGAGTGCTCCCATCAGGCGAACCTTCAGGCTTTGATACAGTGGTTGTCCCAGCAACGGTGGAACGCCGACGGCAACCACTTCGACGGCCGCGCCGAGGGAATCACCGCGTTTACGAGTTTCTTTGATCAGCTCGCCCGCTTCATTTGCGAAGTCGGAATCGATCGACGCGATCTCCGCCTCGCCGAGCGAGTTTTCAATCTCGTCGACGTTTTCGATTGTCAGTGAATCCGCCAAGCTACGTTCGGCCTTGAGTGAACCGACTTGGCAGATGGAAGAGACGAACCGGGTTCCAAAGCATTCACGCAAGATAATGCGAGCGACACTGCCGCCGATCACATCGGTGATGGTCGATCGGTAGCTCGATCGGCCTCCGCCGCGAACGTCGACGAAGCCTTTGGATTGATGAAACTTCACCAGGTCGGTGTGACCCGGACGGACTTCGCCGGTGGGACCGCTGAACTGGGTGTAGTCGCCCGATTTCTTGCTGGTCGAAAGAACGATTGCAGCGATCGGTTCACCGGTCGTGAAGCCGTTTTCGTAGCCTTCTGTTTCGAACGATTGGTCGTCGACATCAACCGTCAGTCTCGATCCGGTCAGCAACGCGTCGGTGTCGTCCTGGTACAGCCCCGACAGAAAAACGACTTTGTCTTTTTCGTTTCGGGGCGTGCCGTGTTTGTTGCCGCCCGGCCGACGTCGGTCGAGGAACGGTTGCACATCGCTGCGACGAATCCGGAATCCCGCGGGGGATCCATGGATGATCGTGGTGACCGCGGGGCCGTGGCTTTCGCCGGCACCCGCGACTGCGAAGTGGGGACCGCCTAGGATTTCCATTGGAAACCGGCTCCGCTCAACCGGGCTGCCGTTTCGGCCATCAAAGCGTCTTCGGCGGCTTCGTCTTCTGCGATGTAGGTCACGCTGAAGCGAAGGAACGAACCGGCGTCATCCCACGGCACGGTGACGATGCCGTTTTCTTCGATCAGGAATCGGGTTGCGTCTTCGGCCGCGGCAAAGGTTTCGCCGCTCGCGGTTCCCGAAGGAGATTTCGTGTAAAGGAAGTAAGTTCCTCCGGGCATCTCAGCTTCGAAGCCGCAATCACGCAGGACCTTGACCAGTTTTTCCATCCGGCGACGGTACTTGGTGCGAATGCGTTCTGGAATCGAGTCATCGTCCAGCGCCGCGGCAGCCGCTTTTTGAGTGGCGATGAACTGACCGCTGTCGCTGTTGTCTTTGACGTCCGAGAACGCTTTGACGACCAGCGGGTGACCAGCGACGAATCCCATTCGCCATCCGATCATGTCGTAGCCTTTGCTCATCGAGTGGACTTCGACGCCGACATCCAACGCACCCGGAACTTCCAGGAAGCTGGTCGGTTTGCCGTCGAAGGTCAGCATGATGTGAGCGGCATCGTTGACGACGACGAACTCTTTTTCTTTCGCGAGCGCGACCACGTCTTCGAAGAATGACTTTGGTGCCGTGCCGCCGGTGGGCGAATTGGGGTAGTTCAAAATCATCAACTTGGTGCGACGAAACACATCGTCTGGGATCGCGTCCAAGTCGGGCAAGAAATTGTTCTCGGCCAACAATGGCAAACGGTAGACATCGCCGCCGTAGTAACGAGTGTGAGTGCCAGCGACCGGATAGCCTGGCACGGTCATCATGGTGATGTCGCCCGGGTTGATGAAACACGCCGGTAACATCGCGTAGGCTGGTTTGCTGCCGATGCAGTGGTTGATTTGCGTTTCAGGATCCAGCTTCACGCCGAATTGACGCTGCATCAGCCGAGCGGCGGCCTCCTTGTATTCCGAGACGCCATTGTCGGCGTAGCCACGGTTTTCGACTTGATTGATTTCCCGGCCCATCACTTCGCGGATCGAAGCGTCGGCCATGGAATCGTTTTCACCGATTCCGAAATCCAACAGTTGGCGTTCGGGGTGATCAGCCAGGGCCTTTCGCTTGGCTCGCTTGATTTTTTCGAACTTGTAGATCTCGGTGCTTTTGCCGTAGTTCGCTCCGCCAATTCGTTCGGCAAACAGCGATTGAATGTACGGATCGGAGTTCTGAGTGGTTTCGGAAGCTGCGGCAGCGGAGGACATTTGCGACCCATCGAGATCGTTCGGGGAAAGAAATGAGCGAATCGAATGTTTTAGCTGCGAAGCACACGTTCGTCGAGGTCGTGAATGACCTCTCGTCTCCGGTGCGATTCCACGCCGGGGCTGCCTCTGGGCACTCGCCTGGAAAAGGGCGTGCCGTTTTTAACTGCTGTGTTGCCAAGCGTTTCTCATCACCCTCCCCGTGGGAGGGTCGAGCGAAGCGAGGGGAGGGTCGAGCATCGGAACCAGCGCGTAACCCTCCCCGGCCCGAAGCGGGCCGACCCTCCCAAAGGGAGGGTGAAATAAAACTGCACAACCTCCAAGGGGAGGGTGATGAGAAACGCTTTGCAAACCAACAACTTGAAAGCGGCACGACCTCGAAATCGGGAGGGTGGCAATCGGCAGCGGGACGATTGAGCGGTACAATGGACCGGCCCTGAGCCCTCCGGAGAGATGGGGCCGATCCGTTGCCCGCCCTTTTCCCGCGTTCATTCATGTCCGAGCCGATTTTTTCCAGTCACGACGACGCATTGCCTTCGGAAAATCCAGGTGCCCAGTCGGGCGCTGAACGCTCCCCTGCTCATTCGAATCGCAGCGATCGGTCTCGCGAGCAAGCACGGCACGAAGCGGAGATGCAAGAGGCACGCAGCCACTACGAAGAGCTAGCGGAACTCGCTGGGTCGCTGGCCCACGAGATCAAAAACCCGCTTTCCATCATTCACATGAACATCGATTTGCTGAGCGAAGATTTGATGGAGATTGATTCTCCGTCGAGTCGTCGCTGCCAAAATCGAGTCGACATGGTCCGCAATCAATGCGAACGCATGGAAGGGCTGCTGCGGGATTTCTTACGTTTCGCTCGATTGCGCCACATCGATTTGGTCCCCGGCAGTCTGAACGACCAAATTCAACAAGTCCTCGACGCCTACCAGGCTCAAGCCGATTCTCAGGACGTCGAACTGCAGCGCTACCTCGATCCTGATCTGCCGTCGATTCGTTTGCACAGCGACGCGTTGCAGTCGGCACTGATGAATCTGGTGAAAAACGCATTGGAGGCGATGCCCGATGGTGGCCAGCTTTGGGCGCGAACCTACAGCACGCGCGGCGGCGTGAATTTGGATTTAATCGACACCGGAACCGGAGTCGACGACAACACCGTGCTGCACATGTTCGAGCCGTTCTACAGCACGAAAGATGGCGGGTCGGGACTCGGATTGCCGACCGCTCGAAAGATCATTGAAGCCCACGGGGCACGCATTTCCGTCCAAAGCGAAACCGGACGTGGAACTAAATTCAGCCTGCAATTCCCGGTGCCGGCCCGTTTGGGGTGATCGTCACGAAGACGGTTCATTGGCGGGAAGTGGGCGAAAACAACCATTTCGCACCGGATCAGTTGCTTAGGCAACCGCGGCACTTCGTGAATTGAATCTGCCTCAACCATGGTCCTCTAATACTGCTTCTCCTCTAGCGACCCTGTCTTTTTAAAAGAGATTCCCGATGTCGATTCGAGTTTTCTTAATCTTGTTCGCTGGGGTGTTGGGGCTATCGACTGCCTCTTCGGTCTCGCACTCAACCTCGGCCGCCGAGCCCGCGGCTTCGCCTTTCGTCCTGCAGATGATTCGCGACGATTCGGTGCACGCGGAACTGCAGCTTTCGACGGACCAAATCAATCAGGTCTACGAGGCCATCGGCGAGGTCGATCCTCGTTGGTGGGTCAACCGGATCGCTCCTTTGGAGAAGCAATCGACCGAAATTCGCGAATTGACGGCGATGCTGAAAAGCCGATTGTCCAGCGTTTTGTCAGCTGACCAGATGAACCGGTTGAAGCAACTCGAAAAGCAAGCGGCAGGAACCCGCTTCGTCGTTCATCCGGATGCTGTCGCGGCGTTGGAGTTGAGCGAGAGCCAGGTTGAAAAGCTGAAGGAAACCTTTGCGGCGACGGACGAAGAAGTCGCGAAATTGCAGAAGCAGGTCGCGGACAAAGAGATGGAAGCCACCGACGCAGCAAAGGATGTCGCTGCGATTCAGGCTCGTGAGCGGCAGAGTCTGGTTGGCCTTTTGACTCGGGATCAGCAAGCCAAGATCGGAACTCTGTTGGGAAAAACCTTTGACTTTTCAAAGGTCCAACGAACCTACCCACGAGCCCCCGAGTTTGTGCTCGAAGGTGCGGAGTGGATCCAAGGCGAACCCGAAACGATGGAAGATTTGCGTGGCAAAGTCGTCGCGGTTTATTTCTATGCGTTTCAGTGCATCAATTGCCAACGGAACTTCCCGCACTACAAGGCTTGGCATGACGACATGGCCGATCAAGGTTTGGTCGTGATCGGAATCCAAAGGCCCGAAACGTCTGCCGAGCGAAATCGAGAACGCGTTTTGGCTGCTGTGGAAAAGGACGGTTTTGAATACCCGGTTTTGTTCGACGAAGAATCGGGCAATTGGAATGCTTGGGGAAATACCATGTGGCCGACCACCTACTTGATTGACAAGAAGGGGTTCATTCGTCGATGGTGGCAGGGTGAAATGAATTGGCAAGGCACACCCGGCGAGCAACAGATGCGAGGGAGCATCGAGCAATTGCTTGCCGAGTAAGCTGTGAGTGATTGCGATCGGCGAGCCAATTGGCCAATGATGATTGCTCGCTGCCCCAATCCCCCTGACAACGAAGCTGAATTTCAGAATGGAACAGTCCTTTCTCGCTTACCTCCGCGGCCGAACTCGCCAATTGCCCCAGGTCGCCGTCGGTATTGGCGACGATGCAGCCGTGATCGACTGGCCCGGAACCCCCGCGTCCGATCAGCCCCAACTTCGTCAGGTCGCTTGCACCGATCAAATTCTCGATGGCGTTGATTTTCGTTCCCAGGAACAGTCACTGTCCGACATCGGCTTCAAAGCCATGGCGATCAACCTCAGCGACATCGCAGCGATGGGCGCCTCACCTTCGTCGGCTTTGGTGACGCTGGCGTTGCCGGCTGAAAATGCGACGGAGATCGCGGGGGAAGTTTACGAGGGCATTCTCGAAGCAGCTCAGAAGTACAACGTCGCGATTGCCGGCGGTGATCTTTCGACTTACGACGGTCCGCTCTCGATCAGCATCACCTTGCTCGGATGGGTGGAAAAACCTTGGCTGAGAACGGGAGCCGAAGAAGGCGACGCACTGTTCGTCACCGGATCGCTCGGCGGCAGTTTGCTGGGCCGGCACCTTCGACCCGAACCGAGAGTCGAATTGGCTGCGAAGCTGAAAGAGAAAGTCGACGTGCACGCGGCGATCGATGTCAGCGACGGCTTCAGCTTGGATCTGGATCGGATGCTGGCGGCCAGTCGCATGGGAGCGGAATTGGAGCTCGAGACGCTGCCGATTTCGGAAGCCGCACATCGCTTTTCTGAGAAGAGTGGACGGACGCCGCTCGAGCATGCTTGGAGCGACGGGGAAGATTTCGAATTGATCTTTTGCGTTTCACCCGAGCAAGCTGCGATCATAGAATCGACCGACTGGGGCGTTCCGGTGACGCGAGTGGGCAAGGTCGTCGGACGCACAGGATTGTGGAAACGCGTCGCGACCAGCAAGTTCGAACGGGTGTTCCCGCAAGGTTTCGTGCATGGCGAAATTGATATCGCCCCAGCCAATTGATCCACCGAGCTTGATCCAAATGAACGAATCCGATCCGAATCCAGGAGAGCAGTTCAAGTTCGCGATGGGCGAATTTGATGCTTCGTTCCCCAAGGGTTATCGCTACGCGAAAAATCATATGTGGGCGACGCCATCGCCAGACCAATCCGCGGCATCAGGCGATGACCAATGCGTGTGGCGGTTTGGTTTGTCAGCTTACGCGGTGCGTTTGCTACAAGACGTCTATTTTCTTGATTGGCTCGTCGAACCGGGCACACCTTTGACGGCTCGCAAGACAATCGGATCGATCGAGAGCAAGAAAGCCGAGAGCGATTTGTTCTCGCCAATCGCTGGAGAGCTGGTCGCGATCAACGGTGACGCATTGGATGAGCCATCGGTCATCAATGCATCGCCCTACGTTGACGGATGGCTGATCGAAATTCGCGGCAACACGTCGGAAGAAAACCTGCTGTCATCGGATGACTACGCCGAGCACCTGAACGAAGCCTGGGAAGTCGCTCAGCGAACCATCAAAGGCCAAGCCAACCATTGAGGCACCGAACCATCACCGCAAGCCTCAACCTGTAGCTCGGTGGTCCCCCACCGAGATGAGCGCAAACTCACGTTGGAGACCAACGTGCGACAGCTTACTGTCGTTGCTATACGTTGCTGTCGCCCACCGACTCCGTTCGATGGTATCCGATCATCCATCGGTCGGAGCCGAGGGGCGACATTGATACTCGCGGCTTTGGTGTCACTTCACTGGGCGGACCAAGACCTGCAGTTTCTTGCTCGCATACTGCGACGCATTGCTGGTGAATGTCCAATCCTTGTGCTCGCCTGAGTGATTGCCAATTCCCAGATCCGCATTTGGTCCATTCTTCCAATTGTTGATTGCAAATACGGTTTGGCGTGCATCGACATTGTGAACCTGCATGCAGCCATAACCGCTGACCGGCATTCCAGGTTCATCGCCAAAGTCGAAGGCGGTTCCAGACGCGCCGGGAACCTTGTCAGCGTTGCTGGGGCTGTAATTGTTCGGCCAAAACTCGATTCGGCCATTTTTAATTTCGGCACCTGACGACACGCTGCTGTCGCTGCCGTAGACAGTCATCGACTCAACCGACTGTTGAAACTTCGCCTTTGCATCAGCGGTCGGAATGCCAATTTTCGCGATGTCATCGGTGAAGGCATCCATGCTGACGAAGACCGACTTCACATTGCCGCCGGCATCTTCCAGCGACACCAGGTAAGCCACTCGATCGAATTTGGAAATGCTTTCGTGATGGTCGACGTCGTACTGAATCGACGATCCCAGTTTGCTCAAATCCAACTCGTAGACCAATTCGTATTCGTCCGCGCCGGGAATTGTTTGTGCGAATTCGGGGACCTTGCCAGCTCGAAACGCCGAAAGCGGCAGGCCGGTCGCTCCACGCAGATTGGGTTCGGCGAGTTTGTCCCAGCCGAATCGCATCGCGGTTGGTTGCTGGACTTTGTCGGACGACAGGACAATCTCGTCGCCTTCGATCTTCGCCGTTGCCGCTTGGAACCCGCCGGAGTTTGGGCCAATGTTTTCGAACCAATTCGGTGCTTTGCCGTCGCTGGTTTGAAGTGCACCGCCGGTGTTTTTGAAACTCAGACGCAGTTTGCCGTCCTGCGTTTGCACGGAATCCAATTCAGGGCTGTCTGCGACCAAGTCCGTCTTTCCGTAGTCATAACGCAACGCGAGGTCGGCCAGACGTTTACCCACGTCTTGTTTGTTTGGCGGGTGAATGTCGTTGACCGTTGCGATGTCGTTGGTGACCACCATCGCTGTGTTTGGAATGGCCGCGGCCGCCGCTTGAGCTTCCCAGAACTTGGCCAGGACCGTGCCGGATTCATTGCCGTAGTGATACGGAGCGATCTGCACGAAGTAGAACGGGAACGGTCCTTGATCCCACTTGGCTCGCCATCCGTCAATCAAAGCTCGCATCTTGGCGGTGTAGAGCATCCCTTCGCGATGGTTGGCTTCGCCTTGGTACCAGATCGCACCACGGATGGGCATTTGGATCAAAGGATGGATCATACCGTTGTATAGCGTCGTTGGCTGGCCGTGCGATGTGAACGGCGTCAGCGAGCTGGGGTACACCGGTGCTGGTTCGATGAACGAATCTTTCGCGAGTGCTTGTTCAGCTTTCGCGACCCACGCTTTGGTCGATTGCACGTGGTTCTGAAGTGCTGATTCAAATGCGTCTGTTCCTGGTGTGCGCTGAATGACCGATTCGGAGATGTCCTTGAGTTCTTCGATGCCTTCAAACCCAACCGGTGGTGTCCAAGGTTCGATGCGGGTTCCACCCCAAGATGAGTTGACCAATCCGATTGGAACGTTCAATTCTTTGTGCAGTCGTCGAGCCATGAAGTATCCGGCCGCCGTGAACTGGCCCGCTGTCTCCGGCGAACAGACTTGCCATGGCGCTGGCACATCATCAACCGCCATGGGAGACGGTACGCGAGGCACTTTCATGTGCCGAATTTGTGGGTAGTTTGCCGATGCGATTTCCTCCGCCGCGTTCACGCTGGATTGGACTCGCCATTCCATGTTGGATTGGCCCGAGCACAACCAGACCTCACCAATCAGAATGTCTTTGAGCTGAAGCTCATTGTTGCCGGTCACTTTGATTTCAACCGCATCCGAACTCGCCGAACGTGCGGGGAGTTCAACCAACCAGTTTCCGTCTTGATTGGCTTGCGTCGCGGCTTGATCATCGCCGATTGTGACTTGGACTTTCTCAGATGGATCCGCCCAACCCCAAACTCGGATCGGCTTTTCTTGTTGCAGGACCATGTGGTCGGTGAAGAAACCAGGCAGCTTTACATCACCGCGAACGAGGCTTGGTTGCACAACGCTCGCGAAAAAACAGATCGATAGTGCCGCGAACAAGGCGCGTCTTGGGCCGAATCGGTGGTGTGTCATGGTGAGGAACTTCGGTGGGGAAAGGGGGGAGGGGAAAGCGGATCAGTGATCCGCGGGGAGGTCCGGTTGTTGCCACGCACTCATGCCGCCATCGACCAAGAGTGTTTGTCCGTGAACATGTGCTGCGACGTCGCTGAGCAAGAAAATTGCCGCTCCGACGCACGCGTCCGGCGACGGGATTTGCCCGTTGGGTGTGTGCAGTTGCATCCACGACTCGATCGCAGCGTCATGATTGACCACATCCGTGAGCTGTGTTCGAACCAAGCCTGGGGCCATCGAATTGACGCGAATTTGATGCGGTGCCAGCGACACGCAAAGCGAACGGACCATCGAAGCCACCGCACCCTTCGAGGTGTCGTAGGCGGTGTGATCCGGTTCTGCCAAGAACCCATTGATGGACCCGGTGAACAGAACGCGTCCAGCGACTTGGTTTGTCACCCAGCGTTTCGCGAAGGCTTGGGTGAGAAAGTACCCTGCCCCGACGTTGAGATTCATCGTGGCTTGATATCGGTCAGTCGTCATCTCCAAGAATGGAACATCGATGAAGGTGCCCGCGTTGTTGACCAGCGTGTCCACTCCCGGAAGCACTTCGTCGATTTGTGACAACAGTTGATCGATCCAGGTTTCTGCGGAAGTCGAAAGATCGCACAGGACCAACTCCGCACGCTGTCCGCTGTCACGGCAAGCGGTCAGGGTTGCTTCCGCGGCGGCGTCACGTTGGAGTCCAATCAAAACGACGTCCGCGCCGACTCGGGTCAGGCCACGAGCGATCGCTCCGCCGACTCCTTGCGTGCCGCCAGTGACGACAACGCGGCGGCCATCCAAGCGAAACCCGCTGGGATGAAACGCCGTGGAAGCGGACGCCGGCGATGGATCACCGGCAGATGGATCTGGCGAATTCAAAGCGATGGCTTGGTTTCGGCGTAATCAGCGAAGTGTTGCTCCGATTTTTCGCGATCGAAGCCACCGTCGTGCAACACGATTCGGAAGTGAAGGTCCAAGTGCTCTCCATCGGCGATTTTGACGCCTTCGTATTCAGGCTGGCCAAAGTGATGGCGGCCGAACGGGTTTGCTGCGAACAAACCGTAGGTCCGGACGTGCCAGTAGCAATCAGGTTGCGAGTTGCCCGGGTGATAGAACATCGTGATGCCCGCGGTGGGCCAATCGGATGGCTCGTCTGAACCGGCTTGTTGGATCGGGCCACTGTAGTCGACCCACGCTGACTTCTTGCCCCATGCGGCGCCGTCCTTCAGACCTTCTGCGTTTTGTCCGGTTCCACCGAGTTTCGCATCGACTTTCATCGAGCCCGCGACCCGAACACCAAGCGTGCCTTCTTTGGTGTCACCGAATGTAACATCGCCATCGGTCGCTTTGAGTCGAACGTCCAAGTCGATGACGGTGTCGCCTTGTGATTCGGAGAACGTCCATTGCCGCTGATCGCTCAAAACACGGTTGCCATCAGGGTCGTTCCAATCATTGTTCGTGGTCAGCGTGATTCCATCTTCGCCTTCCTCTTTGGACATCGAAGTCTGCACGACGTAGCCGGTGTGTGGCGTTGGTTTGTCCAACCAAAAATCGAGGTCGTTGACGATGCCGTGGGTGAACCACAGCGAACGATGGTGATGGTGGTCGTCCCGTTCATACTTGCCCTTGGCCTTCATCGGGTAGTCACGCGTCAGCGGCAAACCCGAGGGAGAATTCAGCGGATAGAGGCCAGGCGTGCCGAGCAAGCTGGAGTGGTGACGGGCGATCAATTTTCCACCCCGGTAGATCTCCACATCCTGTTGCTTCGAACCCTTGCTATCGGAAGCAACCGTTTTGGTTTCCCAGGTCGCAGCGGCTTCGGCAGCCTCTGGATTCGCGGCTGTCGCAGAGGAGGCGATCGAGCATGCTGCGATAGCAACGCAAGCATGCTGTGTGAGTTGTCGAAGGAACCGGCGAATACGCGGAGGATTCATCAAGGTGGGTCCGTTTGAGTTCATAGTCAGTGGGAATGCGTTTGAACGAGAGGTCGCAACGTTTGCCAAAGTGACCTCGACGCCAGTGGCACCGGCAGTCTCTTCGGATGTTCGTGCAACCATTCGTTGCGAAGGTGGGACTGGGAGGGGGGGGGTGAAAATCAGCGGGCGATCTGAGCGTTTGATTCGCCGGTTGCCCGCGAGTCGATGGATTATGATAGAGGGGGACGGAGCATGATGCCATCTTTTCTGAGTTCTGGTTTTTTCGGAGTGGACGCGATGTGTCACCGAGGCGGTTCGATGCGTTTGATGGGAATGTTTTTGTTGGCCTTTTGTTTGCTTGGCCCGGATGCGTTTGCCCAGCGAGCCAACCAACGAAACGTCAAAAAAACGAACTCGAAAACGAAGATTCGACTTCCAGAAAGCGTGCGTTCGAAGAAAACCGTCGACATGGAAGTCGCCCCTGTTCGCACGTCCAGTCGCCAGGGAATTCGCTACGCCGCGAACGAACTGGATACCTTCATCGAGCGAGAATTGTTGGCCGAGGGCATCACGCCGCAAGAACTGGCCAGCGACGAAGTGTTTTTGCGACGTGTCTACTTGGATGTCGCTGGACGCATTCCGACCTTGGAAGAAGCCAATCGGTTCCTCGAATCCAAATCCAGCGACCGACGCGAAGTGCTGATCGATCAATTGCTCTCCAGCCCCGACTACGTCAGTCATTCGTACAACTGGTGGGCGGACACGTTGCGATTGGTGGATCGTCCCCAGCCAAACTTGGTCGCCGATCCTTACAACGGGTACGTCAAGCAATCGATCGCCGAGAACAAACCCTACGACCAGTGGGTTTACGAGATGCTGACAGCGGACGGCAAAGTCTGGGACAACCCGGCCGTCGGATTTCAGCTCCGCGATGATGGGATGCCGCTGCCTTACATCGACAACACGGTACGAGTTTTCTTGGGGACTCAAATCGGATGCGCTCAATGTCACGACCATCCGTTTGATGAGTGGTCGCAGTACCAGTTTTATCAACTGGCTGCATTCACCGCGGGAACCAGCACTCGGATGCGAAAGGGCGATCCAGGATTCGAGAAAACCAATCCCGCCAACGCGCTGATCAACGAGGGGAAAAAACACTTCGACAAAGGACGCGTTCCCGGCGAGTTTCAACGCATCGCCCGCGCGAACACCTACGTTGTCAGTGAGCGACCGCGACGTCTGCGATTGCCGCATGACTATGCCTATCGCGACGCCAAGCCGAAGGACGTTGTTGAGCCCAAGGTACTGTGGGGCGAAATCCCAACTTCCGCCGCCAATGCGACGCCTCGTGAGCAGTTCGCCGCTTGGGTGACCAGTCCCGAGAATCCTCGGTTCAGTCAAACGATCGTGAACCGGCTTTGGAAGCGTTTGATGGGAGTCGGTTTTGTGGAACCCGTGGATGACTTCCGAGACGAAAACCCTTGTGTCAATGAAGCCGCGATGGATCACCTGTGCGAGGAACTGATTCGACGCGGATTCGATCTGAAGGAACTGACCCGCGTCGTTCTGTACAGCCAAACATACCAACGGCAAGCCGTTGACTATGACATCACCGATGGAGACATGTACTACTTCCCTGGGCCCACCGTTCGGCGGATGACAGCCGAACAAGTCTGGGATTCCATTCTGACATTGGCCGTGAGCAACCCGTGGCCATTCCAACGTCCAACGGCGGAAGAGATGAAGCCCGTTCTGGACCTGGATTTCTCCAAGGTGGATTTTGCGGAGGTCAAGCGGCGTTCCGCGAAGTTCAAAGAATCCTACTTCGCTCCGGTCTACAAACGGAATCTGAATCAGCATGCCTATCAACGCAATGTGCTGTGTCGCGCCAGCGAGCTGCCTGCGCCTTTGCCCGCCGATCACTTTTTACGCCAGTTTGGGCAAGGTGATCGCGAGGTCATCAATGGATCGCAGGATGAGGCCACTGTGCCGCAGATCTTGGCAATGTTCAACGGCCCGATCACGCACGTGATGTTGGAACCAGGCTCAGCTTTGGTGGACAACGTTTTGCAAGTGAACAACGTCAAGAAACGAATCGATGCGATCTTCCTGAGCGTGTTGACTCGCAAACCATCGACGGATGATCGCGTTCTCGCCTCGCGCGAATTGTCCAGCCAAAACCAAACCGGTGTCGGCTACGGCAACATCATTTGGGCGTTGCTCAACACGCGAGAATTCTTGTTCGTCCAGTGACCCACTGGGGCGTTGGTTGGCATTGCATCCCCACTCTTTCCTATCCTTTTTCCTCATCGCCCGCGTTGCGGTTCACCCCCACGAGACCGAATCATGGCCGGAATTGATTTCACCCTGGAAGATCGACGACGATTCATCAGCCGTTTGGCAAAACAAACACTCGGCGTGTCCTTCGCCGGTGGCGCCTTGGGCGGGCCGTGGTGGGATGAGTTGTCGCCCAGCAGTCGCGCTCATGCTGCGTCCGCGTCTGCCAAAAAAGCCAAGCACATCATCTATCTGTTCATGGATGGTGCGATGTCGCATTTGGACACGTTCGATCCCAAAGTCGGTGTGGAAGAGGCAGGCGAGACAAAACCCATTGCGACTCGAGTTCCCGGCATCCAGTTCGGAGATCGCTTTCCAAAGCTTTCTTACCTTGCCGGAGCCATCGCGACGGTTCGTTCGCTGTCCACCGAAACGGGGGCACACGAGCAAGGGCGTTACCTGATGCGGACCGCCTACAAGCAGATCAACTCGATCCAACATCCTGGCATGGGGGCGTGGATGGTGGACCGTAAGGGGCGAGAGAACCGAGAGTTGCCGGGTAACTTTCTGATCGGCAGCGGCAATCGGCATCCCGGTGCGGGCTTCTTGCCGCCAGCGTTGTCGCCAGTCCCGATCGCAAACCCGAACGCAGGTTTGCAAAACATCAAGCTGCCAAAGTATCTGGATGAAAAACTGTTCTATCGCCGATTGGCTCTCGCCAACCGATTCGACAAATCGTTTCAATCGCAGCGGAAGAACAACGATGTCGAAGCTTACAACCAACTCTACTTGGAAACTCGCAAGCTCATGGGAAGCGAGCACTTGAAAGTGTTCGACTTGAACGAAGAGGATTCCAAGATTCGTGACGCCTATGGTCGCAACTCGTTCGGCCAAGGTTGCTTGCTTGCCCGCCGTTTGGTGGAGTCGGGAGCTCGGTTCGTCGAGGTGAATTTCGGTGGATGGGACATGCACCAAGACCTCTATTCGCGTCTGAACGAGAAGGCGACCCAGGTCGACGACGGGATGGGGTTCTTGCTTCGCGATTTGCACTCGAAGGGGTTGCTCGACGAGACGCTGGTGGTTTTGACGACCGAATTTGGCCGCAAGCCGAAGCTGAATGCGAACGCGGGCCGTGATCACCACCCGGGCGTGTTCTGCAGTTTGCTGGCGGGGGCCGGGATCCAAGGTGGGCAAGTCCTGGGGGCATCGGACAAACACGGCAGCTATGTCGATGAGTATCCGGTGAGCGTTTCATCGTTCAACAAGACCATCGCTGCGGCGGCTGGATTGCCGTTGGACGAGGAGTTCTTCGCGCCCAACGGGCGTCCCTTTAAGATCGGGGGCGACGACGATCCCATCCCCGAACTTCTTGCCTGATGTTAGCTCCCATTGTCAGAATCAGCCCAATTGGTCTCGCATCGTCGTGCTGTTCTGGCGTTGGTTGTTGTCAACGTGCTGTGGGGATCTTCGTTCCCATTTATCAAGGCGTTGAACCTGCTCGCGGATGAGCACTTTGGTGTGGATGAGCACACCGCCTCGGGAGCCTTCCGCGCGGCGGCGTCGGCGTGGATGACCGGCTTGCGTTTCGCGTTGGCTGGCGTGTTGTTCGCGGTCTGTTGCAGCGGAGTGCTCCGACGTGTCCGGTGGCCACACTTCCTCGCCGGAATCGCGATTGGGTGCCTGTTCGTCGTCGGCATGGTTTTGCAGGTTTCCGGTCTGTCGACCATTCCCGCGTCTCGGAGCGGTTTTCTGACCAGTCTTGCCGTCGTTTGGACGCCCGTCCTAGCAACACTGTTTGAACGTCAGCGTCCCCGGTCGACCGTTCTGCTCGCCGCCGGAGTTTCCCTGTTCGGTGTCGCGATCCTGACTGGATTGCTGCAGTGGTCCAACGGCGGCCTGCATTTCGCGCCCGATGGGCTGGGGCAATGGAAAACCGGTGACACGCTGACTCTGTTGGCGGTGCTGTTTTTCAGTGGCCAGATCGTGGCGGTCGATTGGTTTGGGAAGCGATTGGATTCGCTCGCGTTCACACCGTCGATGTTCGGAACCACCGCCGTGTTGGCGTTGCTGTTCTTCGCGCTGATTCAACCCAGCATCCCAGAGATTTCGGCGAGCGATTCCACCAACCCTGGGTGGTACGCGTTGACCATCCAGCCTCGCTTCTACGGGCTGATTGTCTTGCTAGCGATCTTCCCATCGTTGGTCGCGTTCTCGCTGATGAATCGATTTCAACCTAGCGTTTCACCAACGCAAGCATCGGTGCTCTACACCCTGGAACCACTGATGGCATCCACCTGGGCCATGTTCATTCCTGGACTGCTCAGCGTTTGGTGTTCCGTCCAGTATGCAAACGAAACGTTGACCTTCGAATTGGTTCTGGGCGGAACAATCCTGATTCTCGCGAACTTGCTGGCGCTCTGGCCAACCAAAAAGTCGCGGACCGTTTCTTGAAACAACACACCCATTACCCCACACGTTTGGGTTTGAACTTAGCCTTTGGCCAAGATGGGAGCGTGTTAATCTGGTCCAGGGGCGTTGCCCGCTGGCTATGTTGAAAAGGCCGTTGGCCATTCAATGAAAAAACGCGGCTTCAAAACGCGTCAGCGAGGCAAGAATCCATTTGCATCGTTCCTCGCTGACACTTCGGGTTACCAAGAGCCAAGAGCCAACGCAAAATTGCAACATAAAAACTTTCGTCCTGCTCACCCCTCATTCACTCTTCGAAAGGGTCGAGCGGAGCGAGGTCGAACGAAGATGCCCCAATCCGAGTACCACCAACCCACCTCTTTTGAACCCAACGCCTTTTGGCTGCCCACATGGAGTGGATGAAAACGATGGCAATGACAAGTGGAGCGGTGACGATCGGAACGTCACTGCGAGCCATGACAGACACCTTGCCCGAAGACGGCCACGTGATGCCCGCTTTCTTCATCGGACACGGAAGCCCGATGAATGCACTGGAAGACAACGAGTTCACACGTGGTTGGAAAGCCGAAATGGCCAACGTGCGCAAACCCGCTGCGATTCTCTGCGTCTCCGCTCACTGGCTCACCCGTGGCACTTGGGTCACTGCGATGGATCACCCCAAGACGATTCATGACTTCGGTGGCTTCCCACGGGAACTTTCTGAGGCTCAGTACACGGCTCCAGGTCTTCCCGAGTTGGCGCGACGGGTCAGTGAAACAGTCCAAGGAACGCCCATTGGTTTGGATCAAGACTGGGGATTGGATCACGGCACTTGGTCCGTGTTGAAGCCCGTCTTCCCCAAGGCAGATCTCCCGGTCGTGCAAGTCAGCATCGACCTGTCCAAACCCGGCGCGTGGCACTATGAATTGGCCAAAGAATTGAGCAATCTTCGCCGTCGCGGGGTGCTGATCCTTGGCAGCGGCAACATTGTTCACAACTTGCGGTGGATGGACGGTCAAAGGCTCGATCAAGGCTTCGACTGGGCGTTGGAGACAAACGAGCTCACCAACCGACTGATTCTCAATCGCGATCATGCGAAGTTGTGTGACTATCAATCGTTGGGCAAGTCAGCCGCACGAGCGATCCCAACGCCGGACCACTACTACCCGCTGCTCTACACGCTGGCTTTGCAGGGACCCCAAGAAGACGTCAAAATTTTCAACGACAAAGCCGTTTTGGGGTCCATCACGATGACCTCTGTTCGCATTGGCTAGCTCGATCACGATCAACCAGACCGGTCGCAGGACTCCGGCGCAGAGCCTCGACAACCTCCGCGATTTCATGCCTGTGTTTCTCACTCGGTCGAACGTCTGAAAAGTTGGTCACAGACAAAACGGCGAGAAAAATCCGGGACGGCTCCCGTGCTGCCTGTTGAAAACCGGCGTGTTTTCAAGTGGGCATTGGATCGTTCTCACGTTGAAAACGTTTTTGCTAGGCAAAACGCAACTTCGGTCCACTTTCGGTGTTCACAGACATAGCCAGCATATCCCCTCCTCTTTTCTCGCATCGTTGTTGGCGAGCGTGAGTGAATCGCGCGCCTGTCGAATGACATCGCGGACGAGATGAACTTCGCACGCTTCTCGATTGCCCCATTGAATATGACTTCTCATCCCCTTCTCTACGCAATCGTTTTCGCCGTCTGTTTCTCAACGAATGCATTGGCACAACCGGGAAACCGAGGCTCCGGCGGCCTGAAACCACTTGAGACCGATCAAGGTTCCTTGCTGATCGATGGTGTCTATGTGGAGACTCCGTACTCGATCGATGTCTCCGCCGATGAACGATCCATCGTGATCAATGGCGTCTCCTATGGCGCCGACTATTTCGATCTTTCGCAGTTAGCCCAGCAGCGCGGCCGCGAAGAACGCGGTCGAGGAATGGGGCGAGGACCAGGAGGAGGACGCCGTGGCGGTGGTGGTCCTCGCGGTTGGGACGACGGATTCGAAACGCAAAACGAACGGTTCCGTGGCGGTCCAAGAGTGAATGGAAACGTGACGGAAAGCGATCCGCTTGAGAAAGACGCGCTGGCGGTTCGCCGTCTACTTCAAAGCCTACAAATGCTGGATTGGGGAGCCATTCACGTTCTCGACCAAGGACAACCGCCCTGGCAGCTTTGGCACGATCAGAGCGGCCATGAACTATTGGAAGCACTGATCGCCAAATCGAAAGGCGAAGCTTACAGCACGGACGTTCCCAAGCAGGCAGCCAGTTCTGGTTATGACGAGCGATGGGCATCCACGATCGTCAACTTTGAACCCAGCCCCAGCTTTCGAGATCGAGCCGAGCAAGCCGTCGCTTTGGTCAACGAAGCGGAAGCCCAGAACGCTTCCGTCCAGGCTGCCAATCTTTTGATCGCGCGGCTCAACTACCCCATGACCATGTTGGCGCTGGTCCTCGTCGTCTTCGCGGTTGGGCATCTGATGGCGGAAGCGTCGCAGATTTTCTCCTCGACCGAAGAACCAACGGACACACCCAATGTTCGCAAGAAACTCGTGATCTCACTGGTCATCATTGGGCTGATGTCCGGCATTGATCTCGCGTGGACCTTGATCGCTCACCAATCGGGAACCATGCGAGAGCTGAATCCGGTTGGCAGTCGCCTGATCGAAAACCCTTATACCCTGGCAGTGTTCAAAATCTTGATCACCAGCATGTCTCTTGCCCTGCTGTTCTACCTGCGTCAGAAACCGTTGGCCCGAAAAGCAACCTGGTGGTGCTGCCTTGTACTCACGCTTTTGACCGCACGATGGCTGACCTTTCAATCGCTGTTCGCATAGGAACAACGACGCAACCCAAGACGATGAAAAGCTGACGAACAAGCCTCGGGTTTCCATTTTGATGGGCTTGGGAGCTCATCGTGCGAGGATGCGCCGAGCGTTCGATATTGAGGCGGCAACCAACTGTCGTCGCTCCGCGACTCAAGAGATGCGTGTCGTTGGCGTGTGACCTTGGGTTGAAAACCCAAGGCTTTCGGCTTCCGTCGCTCCGCGACTGGTTGTGTTTCCGGGGTGATCGAACAACCGCGGAGCGGTGACAGTTGCCAGCCTCGGGTTTTCAACCCGAGGTCTTGGGTGTCGTGACCTCGCTCGGCAAGCCGCGGAGCGGCGGCAGGTGGCGGGAAGCGACGGGGGATGGATTGAAAAAGTGAAATTGTAAATTGGAAATTTCAAAATCGGGGCCGTGGAGGCGATGACGGGGCACGGAACGGAGGAGCATCAGGCGGCCATCCTCGCCCCGGACGGGGCCGTCTTTCTTAGCTCGGGGCGGAAGCCCCGAGACCTTTAGGACCCGATGAAAGCACCGGCGAGCGAGAGTGATCTTCCCCAGCCCTTTGGGTTGTGTAAGCTTGGTGCCCAGTCCTCGGGATCACGATCCTGGCGGTCAACGAACCGAACGCACCTTCTCTGCCGATACCTGCATGTCACACGAATCAGCCGCTGCCCCGAGTTCAAGTGAGCGTTCAGCCGAACCCAATCTCGATTCGACGAAGTTTGCTGAGGTGACATCGGGGGTCTATCGCCGCTTCGATGCGGAATCAGTTTGGATGGCATTGCGTTATGCGATCGGGCAACAATTGTTCGAAGAGAACCCGACGATCATGTTGATGTTCGTTCGAATTGCGGAGATCTATCCGGAGGCTCATGCACGATTGCAGGAGATCCGGTCCCAGGAATCCGGTCCGTTGCGTCAAGCGATTGACTTGATTGTCGATCCCCCCAACGAGCTTCGTGAAGCGAAGTACCTGCCCGATTCGATTCAGTCGCCCGGTGAGATGGATCTGTGTTGGGCGGAATTTCTAGTGACCGGGAAAACGGAAGTCATTACGAAGATTGTCGCCGTGTTGGACCGTGACGACCGGACCCGTGAATTCCTCAATCAAACGCTCTCCAGCGAAACGCCCGATTTGCTATTGTCCGATGCGGAGCGTACTGAGCTTCAACAATTCGGAATCGGAATCGGGAAGTTGTCTGAAGATGCTCGTTGGGAGGTCATGACACCAGGTGATTGCGATCTGTTTCTATGGTTGGCGATCAAAGACCAAAATGCGACCTGTTCGCGGATTTTGCATGCCATGGACGAATCACTGAAACTGCACTTGGCGAGCAAGGGAGCCGCCCTCTGGTCACTTCAGGCGAATGCAACGCAGCACGGAACAATTCGCTTGCTTTGTGAACAGGCAAGCAAGCACCCTGGTGGCTTCGGACGAAAACTCTTGGTTCCGGCCTGATGTTTCACCCACCAAGCCTTGAGTCATTCATGAACGGCTAGAAAAAGGGGACGGGGGTCAAATGAGGTTGGTTGGATCACTTGGGCCTTCGTCTTGAGGGGAGTTTGGCCCACAGGTCGTATTTGTCAGCGAGCTTTTCGCCCGTGTCGATGTTGCCGAAGAGTTCTGAGCGGTGGTAGTTTTCGATTGGCGGGATGGGAGAGTTGCTTCGTTGGTGGTGTCGCTGCAGGATGCGATTGAGGCGGTTCTTTCTTAGGTGGAACCGCCCCTGAAACGTTTTCGATTCAGAGGCGGTAGGTTGTCTGCTTTGCCGTAAGACGCCAAGCAGCTTTTGGTGATCCATCTCTTTAGGAGCCGATCAGTTCGCCGGAAAGTTCGAGGTCGTCGCCGAGTTCTTTTTGCAGGCTTTGGAGTTGCTCGAAGAGGTGTTTGACGATGGGTTGCATGGCGGGATTGGTGGCTAGGTCGGTTTGCTCGCCGGGATCATTTTGCATGTCAAACAGTTGCACTGTTTTGGCCTTGGGGAACACGATGAGCTTGTGTTCAGGCGTGCGAATGCTGCGTTGAAGATCCAGGTAACTTCCGTAGATGGCTGGGTAGGGTGTCACCGCTCCATCCATCAACGGTAGAACGCTGTGGAAGTCGACATGTTCGGGCTTTTCGAACTTTGCCAGTTCCAGCGTCGTTGGCATCACGTCTTGCAAGTAGATCGGCTCGTCAATGCGTGCACCGGGTTTGACGCCAGGACCTTTGACGAGGAACGGCACGCGGACGCTGTGGTCGTACGGGTTTTGCTTTCCAAGAAGACCATGTTGGCCGACAGCGAGACCGTGATCGGCGGTGAAGAAAATCCATGTGTTGTCAGCTTTGTCGGAAGCTTCGACCGCATCGAGAATACGCCCGATCATCGCGTCCATGTGCGTCAGCAACGCGTAGTACTCGCGGCGGTGAACTCGAACGGCGTATTCAGTTCGTGGAAACGGAGCCAGACGCTCGTCACGAAGTTTGCGTCCACATCCAATTTCTTCCGCATAAGGATGCAGCGGTTGATAGTTGGCCGGGACCACGATGTTTTCTGCTGGATACTTATCGAGGTATTCCTGTGGAGCTTGGCGAGGATCGTGCGTGGCGTTGAACGCCAAGTACATGAACGCGGGCTCGTCATGTTGGGCCGCGTCGGCGAAGAAATCGTCGGAGTGGTTCGCGATGACTTCGCTCCAGTGCGTGCCACCTTCCCAAAAGCCACCCCACTTTGGGTCGGACGGCGACCACGGATCGGGTTGGCCTTCGATCGGGCGGTTGTATCCCTCGGGGAAATCTTTGGGCATTCCCGGACGGGTGTCCCGAACGACGTCGAAGGACTTCTCGGCATTGGCCCGACAATGCCATTTCCCGGTCATGTAGGTGCGGTATCCGGCGGCCTTCATCATCTCGCCCCACCAACGCCCTTCAACACGCTCCTTTTCGGATTGATTGTAGATCTCTTGCGCCTGCCAAACGAAGCGTCCTGAGTTCAGCATCGTGCGGCTGGCCAAGCAAACCGCTCCGCTCCACGAACCCATGTTGTAGGTGTGGTTGAACGAGGTTCCTTCGCGGGCCAGGCGGTCGAGGTTGGGCGTCTCGACCTCTTCGTTGCCAAGTTCCGCGATGGAATCGAAGCAGAGGTCATCCGCGAAAATGAAGATGATGTTGGGGCGTTCATCCGCGAAAGATTGGTTCGCGGTGAGGTTCAGAAACAGCGTGCCCAGAGCAAGGCACGCCGCGATCATTGAGCGAGGCATGAGCAAAAAAGCTAGGTGGGAAGGGAGTGGGGAAGCCTCCCAGTCTAGCTCAATGATTTTGACTCGGGTGCACTCTATCGAGTTCAGCTGGCGCCCAGTTCGACATCGATTTTGGCGTCTCGCGCCGCGTCACGCAGTTTGCTGAGTGCACGAGCTTCCAGTTGACGCACTCGTTCTTTCGTCACGCCCATTTCCTCGCCAACCTCCTTCAAGGTCAACGGTTCCACGCCGCGTTGCAAACCGAATCGAGCGGTGATGATTTTCTGTTCTCGTTCATCCAAACGGTCCAGGATGCGAGCCAACTCGCGTTGACGTTGCAATTGAACGGTTTCTTCCAAGTACGGGTCCAAACGCTCGTCTTGATGTGCAACGAACATTTCGTCCGGGGTCGCTCGGAAGCGATCGCGATGTTTGAACTCGTTCGGAATTGTCCGAGCGAAGTTCTTCATGATCGCCCAAGAAGCGTAGGTGCTGAACTTGTTGCCTCGCGAGTAATCGAATTTTTCAACCGCTCGGATCAGGGACATGTTGCCGTCACTGATCAGCGAGAAGAAGTCTTCCGCGGAGGCGACGTGGCGTTTCGCGATCGAGACAACCAATCGCAAGTTCGCTTGCACGATCTTGTTCTTCACTTTGACAGCTTCTTCGTACAGCGATTGGATTTGATCCATCACCGCGGTATCCATGCGGTCCGCGTCCGTCAAAGACTGACGCAGTTTGTTCGCACGGTGCTTCAGGTAGTTCATCTTGCGGAAGAGGTGGCCCTCTTGTTCCCGCGTCAACAAAGGCACGTCGTAAAGAGCCGCCAAGTAACTCGGCAATTCCGAAGGAGCACGCACTTTGCGAGCGGTTTCGGCAACGGGCATTTCAGCCAGGTATTCGCTCTCTCGGGTCGTGTCTTCGAAGTCTTCGTTGTAGATGTACTCCAGAGGCATTTCGAGCAAGTGCTGCATTCGAACTTCGTTCAGAATGCGTTGAATGCTCGTGCGGGTTCGTTTGAACCGTTTGCACAATTGCGGGATCGTTGCACCGTGCAACTGCAGTTGGTGGATGACTCGCTTGTCTTCTTCGCTGAGCGTTTCACGGTGATGCGGGAAGATCGCAAGTTGGCGATTCTTCGCGTCGAAGTTCTTCAGCGTGTAGCGAACCGTTTCGGGCGAACGATGCATGATCGTCGCAATTTGTTGGATCACTTCGGCGAAGGTGGCTCCGCCTTCGACCAACTGACGAGCGCGTTCGACCATCTCGGTCTTTTCGTTGTCCGACAGTTGGCTGAAGCGTTCGCCGCGACGGACCTTGTCGCGATTGTTTGCGATGAATCGATCGACGCTGCTGTTGAGGAAACCAACACGTTTGCGTTTGCCAAATAGGAACTTCCGGCTGACCAATCCGGCATCACGCCAGCGACTGATCGTCTTGGTGGAAACATGGAAGTTGCGGCTGAGGTCGGCCACGGTGTGCACGTGCTCGCCAGCTTCGTTGGCACCGATGTCGGCCGAATCCGAAAGGTCTTCGATCAGCAGACGCAGGTCGTGCACCAAATCGGCCGAGGCGATCGTTTGCCTAAGTGCCGATTCGGGGCGGTAGTTGGTGATGCGGAACGTGACGTAATCCATCGAATAATCGCGATCGGGTTGAACTTCCGACAGCAATTTTTCGGCCAAAAGGGACTGCTCGATCTTCTTGGCTCGAGGGCTAAATCGAGACAATTGATCGCGAAGTTCTTTGACAGCAATGTTTCGGTAAGACGTATGCATGATCTTGGTTTCCCAATGCCAGATTGTCCGTGCCGTTGTCCTTGCGACCCCGGCGGGTCGTCAGCACGTCAATCCAATTTGCCCGGGGGTCGCCTTGTCCGTAAGACGATCGGTTTGATCGGGCGGGGAGACTTTGTTTTCGAGACCACCACATAGGAGTGCTCAAAAACCATCCAATTTCTCACCACCGTCTCGTCCGGCGCGACTCCGTGCCACGCCAGTTGAAGAAGACCGAGCATCAGAGCACTGATTTTCGGCAGACTTCGTGGGCTGTTCTGATTAGAGCGTGTGATCTCACCGAGAGTTCGCTGAGACCACCTTTGATAGCGAAAAAGACGAGTTTTTTCGTCTCCGTCACCTCGCCAAGTTTCCCCCGTCGACCCAAAGTCAAAACGGAAGCGAACTTGCTGAAGTGCGCGGCTACCCTGCCCAAATCAGGACGATGGGGTACTAGTGAAAGTTTCAGGCCAAACAGAGCTGGCAAAGTTCAAAATCGCATTTGACTTTGCAAGTGTCCGGCAAAACGCTTGGTTTTTGCTGACACAAATTTTTTGAGGTTGCGACAAGTGTCCTTGTCACTGCCAAAAAAGTGCAAAGTTTACAATCAGATTGAAACTTTGGCGGTCTCACAATGAGAAAGCCGGCAAGAAGAACGAGATCAGATCAACCGCGAGAACCGGTTGAGCCGATTGAATAGGTTGAGACCGCTAATGCGATGCGGTCGCGCGATTTTCGACTCTGCCGCCAATCCGCTGAATTGATCATGACGAATTCGAATTCCAAACGTATCACTCCGAATTCTTCGCCCGCATCCCGTCGTGCGTTCCTCGCTCACCTGGCAACAATCGGCGGACTTGCCGGGACGATGGGGACAAGTTCGATGGCGAATGCCGCGGGATCTGCGGCGACCAACGACGTGATCCTTCGCCCGCGTTTGGACCTCGGCCTGTACCGCGTCCGGATGGAAATGGACGTCAAAGGCAACGTCAATCTGACGAAGGATCCACTGCTTGCTCAAACGGCCAAACCGAGCTCGAAACAGCAGTTGCCGATCACGGCAAAAGTGGCGTTGGATTACGAAGAGCGTTACCTGCGGCCTCGAAACGCCGACATGGAATCGCCCATCATCGCGGCGGAGCGGCACTATCACTCGGCACAAGGCGTCAGCCGGTTGAGCCGGATGGATCAGACCACCGAATTGCGTGACAACTTGGGCGTCGTTGTGGCTCGCCGTGACACACTGCCGGAAGCGATCTACGCAGCGGACGACTATCTGAACCACGATGAACTCGATCTGCTTCGCACGCCGATCGCCAGCGTTGCGCTCGACCGACTTCTGCCGACTCAAACGTTGTCAGTTGGTGAAAAGGTCGCGCTGGATTCGAACGAATTGGCGTCGGTGTTCAACCTGAGCGGCGTGGTGGGCAGCGACGTCGAGATCAGCTTGGTTTCCAACGACGCGAGCAATGCGAAGCTGCAGTTCCAGGGAAAACTGGATGGTTCGGTCAGCGGCGTGCCGACCCAGTTGCGAGTGCTGGGGAAACTGACGTTCCAGCATTCCACCCGGACGGTCACTTGGGCGGCGGTCGCCATTCATGAGACTCGCGAAATTGGAATGGCTGAGCCTGGCTTTGATGTCACCGCGACGATTCGGATGATTCGCAAACCGCTGGCAAAACCCCAAGCATTGACCAGCTCGGCAGTCGCGGTCGATTTTCATTCGCCGCCCCCATCGCAACGGATGTTGATGGCGGTTGATTGCGAGAAAATCGGCGTCTCAGCGTTGCTGGATCGTCGTTGGAGAATCATGCAGGACGGTGCTGGGCAAGCCATTCTGCGGATGATCGAGAACGAACAAAGCATCGCCCAGTGCAACTTGCGATCGTTGCCGCATCTGCCGGAGGGCAACCAGCTGACGTTGGAGGCATTCGAAGCGGATGTCCAGCGAACGTTGGGCAAACAGCTCGATCAGCTGGTGCGATCCGAAGAGCAATTGGCCGATTCGGGACTGCGAGTTTTGCACGTCACCGCCACCGGCGAAGTGGAAGGAATTCCAATCCAGTGGATCATGATGCACTTCAGCGACGATTCGGGACGCCGCGTTCAAGCCACCCTGACGATGGACGGCGACAGCGTGAATGATTTGGATGGATCGGACGTCCAGTTGGCCGCATCGTTGCAGTGGTCCGGTCCAGGCGTCACCGCTGGTGAAGAAATGGACGTCGAGTCGGCAGAAAAATCCGGCTTGGAAGGCACGGAAACAGCTTCCTCCGCCGGCCAGCAATTAAGATTGGACCCGGCTGACTTGGTTGATCCGAGCAAAATGGGCCCGGAACACGTAATCTCAGCCAGTGACCTTCCCACGACCAAGCGTTAACGACGGCTTTTCATGTCAACTTTCGCCCCACGAACTCGATCTTTGAACGCTTGTTTGGCCGGCTCGCCGCCAAGGCGAGGCTGGACCGGCGTGCTGGCGCAGTGGAGTCGAAAACCGTTGGTTGCGGCCGCGATTTGCGTTGCTGCGAGCACATTTGGCACCGCACAGGCGCAGGACGCTGATCCCTCGGTTCGAGTTCAGACCGAATTTGCACCGGGTGTTGTGACCGCGATTCCAGCCGCTCCGGATCCGAAGGAAACGTTCGACGGACCGCTGACGTTGAAATCGATCATTGAGAGCCATCCGGAAATCGCTTGGCAAAGCGACAAACACCCCGATGGCGAGCCTCATTTCGACCCGCGTTCGCGAACGCTCGAAGAAATGGCGAAGCAAGTGATTTTGCGTCGCGAAATTTTCTGCTTCGAGTTCTCGTTCAAACCGCTGCGTCAGATGTACTTGGACGTTCCGCGTCCGGACGGCCGAATGCAGCGGAAATTGGTGCACTACATGGTGTATCGCGTCCGCTACCGCGGCGGTGATTTGCGTCCCGCTGTCGACGACCCGAAGAATCCGATCTACCAGCGGATCGAATCGGTCAGTTACAGCTCTCGCCGGTTCTTTCCGATGTTGGTGCTGAAGGATCACGAGAGCGATCGCAACTACGTTGATCAAATTTTGCCTGTCGCCCGCGATCGAATCGCGATTCGCGAGCAAATCACGGCTCCACTTCACAATTCGGTTGATATCAGCACCGTCAAAATCCCTCGCACATCCGACGATCTGGCTCCCGGAGTTTGGGGGGTGGCGACTTGGGTGGATGTGGAACCCGGATTGGATTTCTTCTCAATCGACGTCTTCGGATTGACGAATGCATTCGAACAGGACGGCGAAGGCGACGACGCTCCTTACCGCCGCAAAGCATTGACGCTGAACTTCTACCGTCCCGGCGATGGGATGGACCAAACGGAAGATCGCGTGCGGTTCGGCGTGCCCGCTTATTCGGATCCAGAAGAACAAAAATACATGTTGGATCAATATGGGCTGGAACAACGACTTGATTACACGTGGACGTTCCGCTAATCTCTCGCCCTCTCAAAAATCTACACCCATTTCTCACTGATCAAAACGCAGAACTTCGATGGCACACAAAAAGGGTCAGGGCAGCAGCCGCAACGGTCGTGACAGCAACGCGCAACGCCGCGGTGTCAAGAAATTCGGCGGTGAAGCCGTTATCGCCGGCAACATTTTGGTCCGTCAGGTCGGAACAAAGTTCCACCCAGGTGCCGGCGTCGGAATGGGCAACGACTACACCTTGTTCGCGTTGGTCGACGGCAAAGTCCGTTTTGACCGCGAAGGTCGTCGCGTCAACATTGACGTTGCCTGAATAGCATCCGGCTGAATCTTCTTCCTTGAGCACGTTTGATGTTGCGGGTCTAAACCCGCCACAAGCCAAGGCGGTGCAGACTTTGTCTGGCCCGCTTCTGGTGCTCGCCGGTGCTGGCACGGGAAAAACCCGTGTGGTGACATTTCGCATTGCGAACTTGATCAAGCATGGCACGAAGCCAGATCGCATTCTCGCGGTCACGTTCACCAACAAAGCGGCTGGTGAAATGCAGGATCGCGTGGGCGAACTGCTGGGCTACAAAAACCAAAAGCGAAAACGCGGCCAAAAAGGCCCGCCCAAGCCCACGATCAGCACGTTCCATGCTCAGTGCGTGAGAATCCTTCGCGAGCACGCACCTGCGATTGGTTTCCCCGCGACGTTCGCGATCTATGACCGCAGTGACCAAGAGTCGCTCGCACGTGCAATTCTGCGGGAACTACGGCTGCCCAACGCGGCGTTGAAACCCGGCGACATGCTTTCGATCATCAGCGGTTGGAAAAGTGCGTCGGTGTTTCCTGAGCAAGCGATGAGCATCGCGAGCACCGACAAAGAGCACTTCGCCGCGTCGGGATATCGTCGCTACCAGAATGGTCTGCGAGCACGCGGGGCCATGGACTTCGATGACTTGCTGCTGCACACCGAGACTCTGTTTAGCGAGCACACCGAAATCCGTGATCGTGAAGCAAACAAGTATGACCACGTGCTCGTTGACGAATATCAAGACACGAACGGCAGTCAGTACCGAATCACAAAGCACTTGACGGAAGCACACCGCAACCTGTGCGTTGTCGGCGACGATGATCAGTCGATCTACGCGTGGCGAGGTGCGGACGTATCGCACATTCTCAGCTTCAGCAAGGATTGGCCGGACGCGAAGGTGGTTTGGTTGGAGGACAACTATCGCAGCACCGGTGCCATCCTGGAGATGGCGAACACGCTGATCGACTTCAACACCGTTCGTCACGACAAGGTGCTCAAGCCGTATCGTCCGTCGGGCAAGCGTCCTCGGATCGTGCAGCACAAGGACGAGCAGGCCGAGGCAGAAACCGTTGTTCGTGAGATCAAGCACTTGATCGACAACGAACACATCCAGCCCAAGGACATCTCAATTCTGTTTCGCACCAACGAGCAACCGCGGTTGTTCGAAACGGAGTTGCGAAAGCACGATGTGCCTTATGTGATGCTGGGTAGCCAGTCGTTCTTTGATCGACGGGAAGTCCGGGACATCGTGGCTTATCTGAAATGGATCAATCAGCCCGACGATGAGATCTCGTTGTTGCGTGTGATCAACACTCCCGCTCGTGGACTGAGCAACAAGTCCGTGCGGATGTTAATTGATCGAGCTGTCGCGAAAGGTATCCCGGTTTGGCAGGTGATGAACGACCCCGAGTCGGTCGCTGACCTGACGCCCGCGGCGCTGCGAGGAATCGATCAGCTGAAGCAGTTGCTCGGTGACGTGCAACAGCGGCTGTCCAATGAAACGATGCGAGAAGGTCTCGAGACCTTGTTGCAGCGGACCGCCTACGCGGACGAGATCGCACGTCTGTATGACCAGCCCGATGAACGTGAGTCACGCATGGCGTCGATCGGCGAAGTCGCCAACGCCGTCGCCGCCTACGAGGACAAGAACGAAGAACCGGATCTATCAGGGTTCTTGTCCGACATCGCGCTTGCCGGTCGAGAGATGGGCAGCGAGAAGGACAAGCTGGCGATGAAGAACGCCGTGTGGTTGCTGACCATGCATGCGGCGAAAGGTTTGGAGTTCCCGGTTGTTTACATGGTCGGCATGGAAGATGGCATTCTGCCGCACAGCCGAACGCTCAAGGGTGGGATGGACGAAGACATCGCCGAAGAACGGCGATTGTGTTACGTCGGGATCACTCGAGCTCAAGACCAACTGACAATGTCGCTGGCGCTGACGCGTCGGAAATGGGGCAAGCCTCGTCCGACCAAGCCAAGCATGTTCCTGTACGAGATCACCGGCCAAGCCGATAATCCGAACAAGTATCGAAAGCGGAAGCAGGGCGCGACACGGTCCTAGTCGTGACCTTCGCTCTTCAGAGGTCGGGTCGCTTCGGGCCGGGGAGGGTTACGCGCTGGTTCCGATGCTCGACCCTCCCCTCGCTTCGCTCGACCCTCCCAAGGGGAGGGTGATGATAAACGCTTGGCAACGCAGCACTTAAAAACTGCACGACCTTAGGGAGGGTAATGGTGAAATGCCCGGCGATGCGGGGCTGAATATCCGCGAGCCCTCTTCTGCGGGACGATCAGTCCTCGAACGGATGCCAGGGTTGTTGGCCATCTTTGGGCTGAAGGAATTTCGCATCCACGTCTTTGTACCAACGGTGAAGTCGGTCGCGCATCGCGGCCACTCGATGGGCGTTTTGGCTCGCGACATCATTGAGTTCGCCGATGTCTTCTTGCAGGTTGTACAGGTGCACTTGGCCGTCCTCGTATCGCTCAACCAGTTTCCAGTCGCCTTCGCGAATGGCGCCACCGGGGAAGCCACCTTGGTTGCTGTAGTGAGGGTAGTGCCAGTAAAGCGATTCGCGGTCCAGCGATTCTTCACCGCGTAGCAACGGTTGAAGGGACACGCCGTCGAGCGTCTTTTCTTTCGGTGCGGCCTGCCCACAAAGGTCCAAGATGGTGGGATAGAAATCGATGCTGCAGACCGGTTCGCTGCACGTCGTGCCCGGCTTTGTGATCCCGGGGGCTCGAATCATGAACGCCTCTCGGATACCGCCCTCGTAGATCCAGCCCTTGCCTCCTCGCAGCGGCAGGTTGGATGTTGGCCAGCCTTCCGAAGTGCTCAGGCCGCCGTTGTCCGAGGTCAAGATCACGATGGTTTCTTCGGTCAAACCAAGGTCATCAATTTGCTTGAGAACGCGGCCGACGGCTCGGTCCATTGCTTCGACCATGGCCGCGTAGGTCGCGTGGCTTTGAAGCTGACGCACGGGGCGTCCTTTCCAATCAGCCTTTCCCCAGACTTTTTCTTCTTCACCAAAAGCTTCTTTGTCGGTCAGGCCGAGACGCTTGGCTTTGTCTTTGTATTTCTGCACCAGTTCAGGCGGAGCCATCAACGGAGTGTGGACGCTGTAGAACGACAGGTACGTGAGGAACGGTTCGTCTTTGTGTTGCTCGATGAACTTGGAGGCTTCTTTGGCAAGGCGATCTGGAAGGTGTTCGCCGGTGGTGTTGTCTTCCAGACGCGGATTTTCGAACGGAGAAAAGTATCGTTTGCCGCTGTATGGACCGCCGGCGTTGTGACCGCCTTGGTTGACGTCAAAACCTTGATGCTCGGGCCAGTATTCTTCGGATGGTCCGAGGTGCCATTTGCCAGCGAAAAAGGTCGCATAGCCGGAGGCTTTCAACGACTCCGCGAGCGTGACTTCCTCCAGTGGCATTCGGTTGTTCAGCGGCGCGGGCCGGAATTTGCCCGGGCGTGTACCGGTGAAGAAATTGGTCGCGTCGACTCGCGTCGGATACTTGCCCGTCAGAATGCTGTACCGGGTTGGGCTGCAAACCGGATTGGCCGCGTAGCCGTCCGTGAATCGTGTTCCCGATTTCGACAGCTGATCGATGTTTGGCGTTTCGTAAAACGTATCCGGGTTGTTGGCACCGATGTCCATGTATCCCAGGTCATCGACCAGGAAGAACACGACGTTGGGCGGCGAGTTTTCATCGCCCGTCGCGAGTGAGGATGTTGCGATGGCCAAAAGCGGTAGCAAAGCCATCGAAAGGAATGAGCGGATCAGCATGTCACGGAGTTCCGGTTGGGGCTCATGGGTAGGAAGCATCTCAAAGTTTAGTCGCTTGCCGAGCGGTCGTGCTTATCGTTCAAATGGTCCATCGCAATCTCAACCATGCGTCGCGAATATCCCGTCAGTTTCGCGTGTCCGGGGCACCAGCCTTCCAGGAAGCGAACAAAATCCGCCCATGCGATCGGGTACAGATGTCGCCACGAGGATTCCAGCGTTGCGAAGTCGACTTGATCGATGCCGCGAGTGGACATGGCGTCATGCAAGGCTTCGAAGTAGGTGGCGAGGTAGCGTGATTCGTTTCGTTCGCAATCTGATTCGCTCATGCAACTGCTCAGGAAATAGGCGACGTCCTTCATCCCGCAACTGCGGCCCACGTATTGAAAGTCGACCATCGCGGGAAACCGGTTTGGATCGTCCGCGAAACACATGTTGGCGACTTTCGCGTCGCCGTGCACCAGCGTTTGAAACTCACTTTGATTGAGCCGATCGTCCAGTGCGGACGCGGCATCTTTGAGCGTTCCGCTGGGCATCGCATCGAGTTCATCTGGGCGAGTCGCGAGGTGCCAGTAAGTTCCAACGGGCCAGAGTTCACTCCACTGATCAGCCTGGTCTCGATCGGCCCAATTTCGGTCGGCCTGTTTCGCTGAGTGCAAGAACGTGGCATGGAAATTCGCGAGCCATTGAAGGCCTTGGTTGACTCCGGTGGCGTCGAGACTGTGGTGCCGCACAGGGAATCCTGCGTCGTCTAAATCTTCCAAGACCATGATTTGGCCCGATGGAAGGTCAGCCTGTGCGAAGCATTTCGCGACGCGGCAGAACTCGTTGCATCGGCTGGAGTGCTGAGCGTAGAAGGCCGACTCAACTTCGTAGGATTGAAGTTTGCGGCGGTGAGATTGTGACGTGTTCCAGCCGCGAGGGTGTCCGCCGCTCGGTTCGTTCAAACCGGGCGGTGAGATTTGTTTGACGATGACGTTGGTTGCTTGGCACGCCGTTGTGTTCGAGGCCAGATCCGGCCAGCTTGGTTGTTTCAGTTTGACTCGCAGGATTTGTCCGTAGCCACTCCAGAGCGTTTGGACCTGCTGAACATCTTCGATCGAAGATGCTCCTGAGACGTTTTGCAGCCAAGTGGCCGATTCGGGTGTCAGTGTCAAAGTTGATCCAGAACGGTGGCCGCTGTCGTGCGACCTCGGTGAGTTCGGCTGATGTTTACAAAATCAATTTTGCCATCTTTGCCGATCACAATGGTCGTTGGGTAGGCGGTTTCTTGTGGCGCGTTCCAACGCAGGCCATAAGCATTGGTGAACGCGTAGTCAGGGTCCAATAGCATCGTGAACGGCGATGGCAATTTGGTGTCTTTCAGAAAGTCTTTGGCTTTGGCCCTCAGCTCTGATGCGGGACCGGGATAGACCAGCAAAACATTTGCGTTGCGTTCTTGGAAATATCGAGCGTGCCGAACCAAATCAGCGACCTGTCCGGCGCAGGCGGGGCATTGGCGATCAGGGAACCCTCTCAAAATCGCGATGATGACCGGGCCTTCGCCGGTGACGTCGCTCAATCGGACCGCTCCTGTCCGCTGACCTGCGGCCACCTCGAGCTCGAAGTCCTTGGCCAAGCGTCCGACTTCTGGTTCCGATTGAATTGCTGGGAAGGACGTGTCAGCCGCGATCGCGGATCCACTGCACATGAAACTGCTGGTTACAGCAGCCAATGCTAGTGCTGGCAAAGTGGTTTTAGAAATCATCGTGTCGTCTCAGTTGGGGCAAGTAAATCAACGCACTTTTGGCATACCCCGATAGCATGCTCATTTTGAGCTTCGGTCCGCCGCAGTCGATTGCTTGAGGGGCAATCGTCAATCCTGAGAGGGGCCGCTAAGTTGAATGCATGAAATCCGCGACACCCAACGATCTTTCCACTACCGAATTTGGTCCTGATCTTTGCCGATCAGCGTCACAATGCTTTGAAACCTTGTGGCGCGACGCTCCAACGCTGAAGTGTCGCGCGTTAAACATTGCTGGCGCCCGTGTGCTGGACGCTGGCGTGAATTGCAGCGGGTCGTTGGCGGCTGGGCTCGCGTTGGGCAGGCTTTGTTTGGGTGATTTAGCGACTGTCCGGTACGCGCCGACATCACCGCAAGATTTGGTTGGTTTGGTCGTGACGATTCAAACCGATTATCCCGTGCTGGCGTGCTTGGGCGGCCAGTATGCAGGCTGGCCGGTGTCGGTCGGTGACTACTTCGCAATGGCCAGCGGGCCAATGCGTGGTCTTCGTGGCAAAGAAGCCATGTTGGAAGAACTGAAACTTTCGCGTCAGGCAACCAAGGAAGACTTGGCGGTCGGAGTCTTGGAATCCGACAAGCTGCCTGGCGAAGACGTCATTGAATCGATGGCGGAAGAGTGTGGCGTCGATCCTGGGCGGCTGTGTTTGGCAATCGCGCCGAGCACCAGCATCGCCGGTAGCGCCCAAGTCGTTTCGCGAAGTGTCGAAACGGCGCTGCACAAACTGCATGCTTTGGATTTCGATGTGACTCGCGTGATGTCCGCTCACGGCGACGCGCCGTTGCCTCCTCCCGCGAAACTGGGTGACACGATCGGCGGCATCGGGCGAACGAACGACTCGATGTTGTATGGAGCTCGCGTGACGCTTTGGGTCGACGCAGAAGACGACCTAATCGAGAGCGTCGCGTCGAAGGTGCCCAGTGACTCTTCGGAGGATCATGGCCAGCCATTTGCGAAAATTTTCAAGCAATATGACTACGACTTTTACAAGGTCGACCCGATGCTGTTCAGTCCCGCGATGGTGACGATCCACTCGTTGCGGTCCGGAAAGACTTGGCGTCATGGTCAGTTGAATCAAGATGTCCTGCGAGAATCGTTTGGGCTATGAGTCGAGCCAGTGTGTTGGTGCTCGGCGGACGCGATGCGAACGTTGGGGCGTCTGGATCCCGATCGCTTGGCCGCGTCGCCACGTTGGGTTGGCACTTGTCGGAGTTGCAAGCCGCAGCGGCACGCCGGTCGGTTCAGCTTCACTTCGCCGACTATGAATCTCTGCGAAGCCAAGTCGGACGCAGCGACGATTCGGGCTCGACCGCTTGGTGCCAAATGCACGATGGGACGGGGGGCAGCGAGCGGTCTCTCGATGACTTCGATGCCGTTTTGACTCGGACCATGCCAGCCGGTTCGTTGGAGCAGATCACGTTTCGATTGGCGGTGTTGCATGACCTGGTCGGGCGACAAGGCAAAGCGTGCCGGTCGACATTGGTCAATCCACCATCGGCGCTCGAGATCGCCATCGACAAATTCGCAACCTTGGCTCGCGCGAGGACGCTCGGTGTTCCTGCGCCAGCCACACAAGTGGTGCAGTCACGAGCGGCGGCGATGGAGGCGTTTGACGAGTTGGGTGGCGATGTTGTGGTCAAGCCAATCTTTGGTGGTGAAGGTCGAGGTGTGATGCGGGTTCGAGATGCGGAACTCGCTTGGACAACCTTCTCGACTCTCACTCAAATGAACGCGGTTTGCTATGTTCAACAATTCGTGCCGCCCGGCGGAGTCGATTTGCGAGTTCTCGTCATTGGTGAGCACGCTCATGCGATTCGGCGAAGCAGCGAGTCCGACTTTCGCACCAACGTTCGCGGCGGCGGGCGAAGCGAATTGGTGCCGATGCAATCGACGTGGGAGCAATCAGCTCGGCGAGTCTGCGAGGACTTCGGATTGAAATTCGCCTCGGTTGATTGGCTGGAAACGGAATCGGGCGAAATGCAATTGATGGAAGTCAACGGGATCCCCGGTTGGAAGGGAGCTCAGCGGGTCGTGCAAGAATCGATCGCAGATCAAATTCTCGAAGTGTTGGTGAACGAACGATGAGCGACGGTCCATGCAATCGAGAATCGTCACAGGTTCTGACTGAAACCGCGGGCTCCTCCGGCAACGTCGCGTCACGACTGACCGCGATCGCGAAAATTCTGCCTGGCGCGATCGCGATCGCGGAGCCATCGGGACCAGCCAAACGAGATGGATCGGATCGCGATTACGCGCTGACGACTTTCAAGACCTTGGACGAACGCAGCACCCAGACCGCTCGCGGGTTGTTGGCTTCGGGGATCGAACCTGGGATGCGATTGGTCAGCCTGGTTCCCTTTGGTGCCCAGTTCATCGAGCTCGTTTTCGCGATGATGAAAGCCGGCGTGGTGGTGGTTCTGATCGATCCGGGGATGGATCGAAAGCACCTGATTGGATGCCTTCAGGAGGTGAACCCGGATGGCTTCTTGGGGATTCCAAAGGCACAAGCAATTCGCACGGTTTTGCGAAGCAAGTTTCCAAACGCGAAGCGCAACATCACCGTCGGCCGTCGTTGGTTTTGGGGTGGCAAAACGCTGAAGCAAGTCATGGAATTGGGCGATCAGAATCCTTCTTTAACACTGCCCGATGTTCAGACACTCGATGATGCAGCGGTGATCTTCACGACGGGAAGCACAGGACCGCCAAAGGGCGTCGCCTACACGCATCAAACGTTCCACGCCCAGATCGATCGAATTCGCAGTCGCTACGAAATCCGGCAGGGTTCTCGTGATTTGGCGTGCTTCCCGCTATTCGGTTTGTTTGATGCGGTGATGGGAGTGACGACGATCATTCCCGACATGGACCCGACTCGACCCGCGGATGTGGATCCTCAAAAGTTGATTCAAGCGGCTCGCCAATGGGAGGTCGATCAATCGTTCGGTTCTCCGGCTCTTTGGAAAACGGTGACGCGTTGGTGCGAAGCGAATGCGGTGGGAAGACCATTTCCAACTTTGAAACGCGTTCTGTCAGCTGGAGCTCCCGTCCCCGCCGCAACGCTGCAGTCGCTTCGTCGATTCGTTCATGAAGATGCCAAGATTGAAACGCCCTATGGTGCGACGGAAGCGTTGCCGATCGCATCCATCGAATCGCGTGCTGTGATTACTGAGACTGGCCCGGCGGCTGCGAAGGGCAAGGGTGTTTGCGTCGGGGCTCGATTTGATGGAGTGCGATGGAAGGTGATCGAAATTGACGATGATCCGATCGCGAGCATCGACGGGGTCAACGAGTTGCCGCGAGGCAAAATCGGAGAGTTGATTGTCAGCGGTCCGATGGTGACCAAGCGGTACGTGACTCGCGCGGACCAGAACGCTCTGCACAAAGTCCATGACGAGTCGGGTGAGACAGGCGAGCGGTTTTGGCATCGTATGGGTGACGTTGGTTATCTCGACGAGCAAGATCGTTTCTGGTTTTGTGGGCGGAAAGCTCATCGGATCGTCTCCTCTCGGCGAACGTTCTTCACGATTCCATGTGAGTCGGTTTTCAATGTCGATGAACAAGTCGACAAGTGCGCGTTGGTCGGTGTGGGGAAGCCGGGGGAGCAGACTCCCGTGTTGGTCGTCCAGCCGGTTGATTTATCGGTCGGGACGGATCCCACTCGAGCGAAAGAGCTGGAGGCAAGGCTTCGCGACCGTGCGTCTCGCAACCCGCTGACACAGCGGATCGATCGTTTTGTCATTCGAGATCAACCGCTGCCGGTCGACATTCGGCACAACAGCAAGATCTTCCGCGAGAAATTGGCGGCGGAATTGAATGACTTTGTTGTCTGAATGGTGGGTGGATTCGACGAGTCTTTGAGGATGTTCGTTGGGCCACGTGGGCGGAGGCTGGGGCGGCAAGAAGACGAATCCGCAAGCAGCGGTCGGGTGTATGGCGGTTGGTTGTTCGGGTTCTTCGATTGGGCGGAGCCAATCGGCGACAGTTGGTCGAGCTAGGTTGATTCGGGGCGGATGGCTCGCAGCAACCCGGCCGCTTTGGTCCAGGTCTCTTCCAGTTCGCTTTGCGGTTCGCTGCGAGCGGTGATTCCACCGCCGACGGCAAAGTGCCATTGGCCGTCTCGCTGGGTCACAGTCCGGATCAAAATGTTGAAGTCCGCGTTGCCCGAAACGCTCACGTAGCCCATGGATCCGCAGTAGGCTTCCCGAGGTTGGCCCTCGAGGCGAGCGATCGTTTTCATCGCCTCGATCTTTGGCGCCCCGGTGATGCTACCGCCGGGGAAACATGCTGCGAGCAGTTCGCTGATGGTGGCGTTGTCTCGCAGTTCCCCTTCGACGGTCGACACGAGATGTTGAACGCTCTGGTAACGTTCGATCTCACAAAGCCCGGTGACTCGAACGCTGTCGTCGGTGCAGGCGATGGAAAGATCGTTTCGCATCAGGTCCACGATCATGATGTTCTCGGCGCGGTCCTTCACGCTGCCGCCAAGGACTTGAGCCAATCGCTCGTCCTCGATCTCGTCACCAGTTCGCGGCACGGTTCCTTTGATCGGACGGGTGACGACGTGGCGATCACGAATTTGCAGGAAGCCTTCGGGAGAAGAACTCAGGATCTGCTCACTGCCGAGATCAAAGAATGCCGCGTAAGGTGCCGGATTGGATTGTCGCAGTCTTCGGTAGAGGCCTTCTGCACTGTCGTTCGCTTCGTGCGTGAGCGTCTGAGCAAGATTGACCTGGAACGAGTCTCCGGCGCCGATGCGATCGATGATTTCAGCGACCGCGGCGACGTAGCGTACCGAGTCAAAGTTGCTTCGGACTCCAGCTTCCCCGGTTTCAAAACCGGTTGGTTCTGATGTCGGAGTCTTTGACGCTGAGCCGGAAATGGGAGGAGGTGTGGATGATCGCAAACGCTGGAGTATTGATTCGCCACGCACGCGGGCCCGTTCAGGGTCGGCGTCGAGCGAATCATTCAGACCATTGCAAATCAGCGTGGCTTTGCCGGTGGAGTGGTCCAGGGCGATGGTCCAATCGTAGATGCCAATCGCCATTCCGAGGGGAGGATGATCGCCAAAGGAAGTCTCGGGCATTCGGACGCTTGGTTCTAGCCACCAAGCCGCTTCGTAGGGGACCAATCCAGCCAGGCCGCCACAAAATGGTGGCAACTCAGCGTCGTTACTGAACAGAGGCAGTCGCGAACACCATTCATGGAACTGCGGCCAAGGATCGGGATCCAGAAGCGTCGCATGTAGCCAGCCGACCGGATCAGCCGTCAAAAACGAGTAACGTCCCCGATCGTGCTCATGGTCAGAAACCGAATCCAGCCAAAGCCGATGTTCTAACCCAGCGAGTTGCTTGAATAGAACGTCTAAGTCTGCAACCTGTCCGAGCGGATGTGTCCACAGTGAGGTCTCAGGCTTGTCATTCGTCGAGCTGTGGTTGCTGGCGGTCTCAGGCATCGCAGGCAGTTTGACTGGTAGACGTAAGCGTGATTGGCATGCCGCCGGGGCAAAAAAAATGCCTCGGCGAGTGATGGACTCGCCGAGGCACGTTGATATTCATCTGCGAAGCAAACTACGAAGCGTCGGACTTCGATTGATCTTCACTGCTGGATGCTGGAACCGTTTCCTCTTCGGAATCGCTGTCAGCCCAGCCACGGCTTTCGCCTTCGAAGTTCAGACGCGTGATCTTGCCACTGTCGTCTTTGTGAACATCGATGATGATCGTGTCCTTGCCTTCGAAAGCACCACGCAGCAATTCTTCGCCAAGTGGATCTTCGATGCGTTGCTCGATCGCACGACGAAGTGGACGAGCCCCGTAATCGAGGTTGCTGCCTTTCTTGATCAAGAACTCCTTCGCTTCGTCGCTCAAGTCGATGGCCAAGCCACGGTCGAGCAAGCGTTCGCGAACCTTCGACAGTTCGAAGTCGATCACGCCCTTCAAGTCAGTCGTGGTCAAGTGACGGAAGATGATCGTGTCGTCCAAGCGGTTCAAAAACTCAGGTCGGAAGACGCGTTCGATTTGGTCCATCACGCGAGACTTCATCGAGTCGTAGCTCGCATCGCCATCGGGTTTCTGGAAACCGAATGCCGATTCGTTCTTGATCGCTTCCGCACCCGCGTTGGTGGTCATGATCAAGATCGTGTTACGGAAGTCGACGTTGCGACCGAACGAGTCCGTCAAACGGCCCTCTTCCATGACTTGCAACAACATGTTGAAGACATCGGGGTGAGCCTTTTCGATTTCGTCGAACAGCACGACCGCGTACGGACGCCGGCGAATCTTCTCGGTCAGCTGGCCACCTTCTTCGTAACCCACGAATCCGGGAGGGGCACCGATCAGACGGCTGACGTTGTGTTTCTCCATGTACTCGGACATGTCGATGTGCACCAACGCGTCGGCATCACCGAACATGTATTCAGCGAGAGCCTTGGCGAGCAACGTTTTACCGACGCCGGTTGGACCAGCGAAGATGAACGAACCGGTTGGACGCTTGGGATCTTTCAAACCCGAGCGGCTTCGGCGCACTGCCTTGGCAACCGCCGTGACAGCCTGGCTTTGGCTGACGACGCGTTTGTGCAGTTCTTCTTCCATCTTCAGCAGACGCAGGGAGTCTTCCGTTGACAGTCGAGTCAATGGAATGCCCGTCATCTTGCTGACGACTTCCGCGATGATTTCTTCGTCGACGACGCCGTCGGTTTGCTGACTCTTTTCACGCCACTCTTGGGTGATCTGCTCTTTCTTCTTGCGAAGTTTTTCAGCTTGATCACGAAGGTTGGCGGCTTTTTCGAAGTCTTGGTTTGCGACCGCGTCTTCTTTGTCCTTGTTCAGCGTTTCGACTTGCTCGTCGATCTCTTTCAAGTCTGGTGGACGAGTCATGGTGCGAAGACGCACGCGAGCACCTGCTTCATCGATCACGTCAATGGCTTTATCGGGCAAGCAGCGAGCAGTGATGTAGCGTTCGCTCATTTCGACGGCCGCCACAACGGCGTCGTCGGTGAACTGAACACGGTGATGTTCTTCGTACCGTTCGCGCAATCCCTTGAGGATCTCGATCGTTTCCGCCTTGCCGGTCGGTTCGACCATGATCTCTTGAAAACGACGTGCGAGAGCGTTGTCTTTTTCGATGTACTTGCGGTACTCGTCCAAAGTGGTCGCACCGATGCACTGGATCTCGCCCCGAGCCAAAGCTGGCTTCAGAACGTTGGCAGCGTCGATGGCGCCTTCTGCTCCACCGGCACCGACCAGCGTGTGAAGTTCGTCGATGAAGAGAATCGTGTTTTTCACACGACGCACTTCGGTCATGACCGCTTTGATGCGTTCTTCGAACTGACCGCGATACTTGGTACCAGCGACCATCATCGCCAAGTCGAGAACGACGATGCGTTTCTCGGCCAAGATCTCAGGCACTTCGCCGCCGATGACTCGTTGTGCGAAACCTTCGATGATGGCGGTTTTACCGACACCGGCTTCGCCCAACAGGACGGGGTTGTTCTTGGTACGACGACAAAGAATTTGGATGGCGCGTTCGATTTCTCGTTCGCGACCGATGACGGGATCCAATTCACCTTTCTTGGCCAATTCGGTCAGGTCGCGGCCAAAGCTGTCCAGGGCAGGAGTCTTGCTCTTGCCGCTTTTGCTGCTTCCGCTGCCGCCACTGCTTCCTTCGCCATCGCCACCACGGCCACCGCGTTCGCCAACCTCAGCGCCTTCGAGCCCGTGTCCAAGCAGATTAAGAACTTCTTCGCGGACGTCTTCCAGCTTCAGACCCAAGTTCATCAGAACCTGAGCGGCGACGCCTTCTTGTTCGCGAAGCAATCCCAATAGGATGTGCTCGGTGCCGACGTAGCTGTGATTGAGATTGCGTGCTTCTTCCATCGAGTATTCGATGACTTTCTTCGCACGAGGTGTTTGCGGCAATTTGCCGACGGTCACCATTTCTGGCCCGCTTTGCACCAATTTTTCGACCTCGAGCCGGATCTTTCGCAGATCAACTTCGAGATTTTTCAACACGTTGGCAGCCACGCCGCTGCCTTCTTTCACCAACCCCAACAAAATGTGTTCGGTGCCGATGTATTCGTGATTGAATCGTTGAGCCTCTTGGTTAGCCAATTGCATGACTTTCCTGGCTCGGTCAGTAAACCGTTCGTACATATTCTCCGTCCCTTAGACCAGACCGACTGTCAAACTGGCGAATCTTTCGACCCGATTTGTTTCCCTACGCAAACTGTACGCCACAAGTCACCCACAAGACGAGGGAAGTCAGGCTCCGTCGTCTCAAAAACCAATCAATTGCAGGGAAAATCGTTTCACGCGTGCTTTTTGCGAAAACGAACTTCGACGCACAACCGGCCGGTTCCCCATACCGTGATCACTTCATCCTACCGTTTTGTCCCAGTAACGGGGATAGGACTTCGTTGGTCATCTTGTACGTTGGGACTGCTTTGATGGTTTCCTTTCCGACTTTGGCGGCGTATCTGCTCGAACTGTGCTGTTGCCGACGTCGGATCGTGCGATTTGAATCGATCCTGCCGCCCCGATGAATCCTTGGAGAATGCACCTGTGTCGAGTTTGTTACCGATTGTGAATGAAGGCCTGCCCACCGGTGTGGTGCCAACATTCGCGTCGCGATTGGAAAACGGCATTCTCTGGCGCAACCAATTGAATCAGTTGCAAATCAATCTCGGCAAACTTTGCAATCAAACCTGCACTCACTGCCACGTGGATGCTGGGCCGACCAAGAAACGCGAAAACATGGACGACCGCACGGCGGATCGTTTGCTGGAATTGGTCGCGTCTTGCCCCGCCATCACCACTGTCGATTTGACCGGCGGCGCACCGGAGATGAACCCGAATTTCCGACGCTTGGCCAAGACTTTTCGAGACGCCGGATTGCGAGTCATCGACCGTTGCAACCTGACCATCCTGAGCGAACCCGGTTACGAGTGGGTGGCGGAGTTTTTGGCGGAGCACGAAATCGACGTGGTGGCATCGCTTCCGTGTTACCTGGAAGACAACGTCGATGGTCAACGCGGCGGGGGCGTTTTTGGCCGCAGCATTGACGGACTGCTGAGGCTAAACGAACTCGGATATCGACGCGAAAGCGAAACGCATCGACTTGATTTGGTCTACAACCCCACCGGGCCTTCGCTTCCGCCGGACCAATCCAAATTGGAAGCCGATTACCGCCGCGAATTGGCTGCTCGATATGGGATCGAGTTTGGCCGTTTGCTGACCATCACCAACATTCCCATCCGCCGATATGCCCAGTTTTTGCAAAAACGCGGCTTGCTGGATGATTACCTGCGATTGTTGTCGGAGAGCTTCAATGCGAAAGCCGCAGAGGAAGTGATGTGCCGGTCATTGGTGTCGGTCAGCTGGGACGGTCAAATCTACGATTGTGACTTCAACCAAATGATCGATCTGTCTCAAAAGACTCGCACGGTTTGGTCCATCGAATCGTTGGATGAGTTGGTGGATCAGCCCATCGCATTGGCGGACCATTGCTACGGTTGCACCGCAGGGGCCGGCAGCGGTTGCGGCGGCGCACTGCTCAACTGAGCAATCCGAATCGTTGAGCGATCGCCGTCTCCAAATTTCATTGTCCTTTTTTCTCTTTGTGCATCGTTATGTCGTCTTTGAATGTGGAAGCTGCTGTTCGTGAACGCTACGCCCAAGCCGCCCAAGAACGTGAGGCCGAACTTTGCTGCCCCGTCGACTACGACGCGAAGTATTTGAAAGTCATCCCTCAAGAGGTCATCGATCGCGACTACGGTTGTGGTGATCCGTCGAAGTATGTTCGTCCGGGCGAGACCGTTTTGGATCTGGGCAGCGGCGGCGGAAAGATTTGCTTCATTGCCTCACAAGTGGTTGGTGAACAAGGTCACGTGATCGGTGTCGACATGAACGATGACATGCTTACGCTGGCTCGTGAATCGCAGCCGAAGGTCGCCGAAGCGATCGGCTACGACAACGTTACATTCTGCAAAGGCAAAATCCAGGACTTGGCGATCAACCGTGACGAGGTCCAGGCTTACTTGAAGCAGCACCCAGTGACCGACGATGCGGGGCTTCGTGCGCTCGAGGCATACTTGGCCGAGCGGCGTCGGGAATCACCCATGATCGATGACGAAACGATCGACGTGGTTGTCAGCAACTGTGTGTTGAACCTGGTTGATGCGGATGAAAAGGAGTTGTTGTTCGACGAGATCTTCCGTGTCTTGCGACCCGGCGGACGAGCGGTGATCAGTGACATCGTTTGCGACGAAGAGGTGCCTGAGGCGATGCAAGCGGACCCTGAATTGTGGAGCGGTTGTATCTCCGGTGCCTACAAGCAAGCGGCGTTCTTGGAAGCGTTTGAGAACGCTGGTTTTGAAGACCTTCAAATCGCGGAATTGCAAACCGAGCCTTGGCGAGTCGTCGAAGGCATCGCGTTCCGATCGATGACCGTGATCGCAACTCGCCCCGATGAAGAGGCAATCGAATCCGGAATTGCGGCGACGAGCGGATTGCAACGGGTCTATCGCGGGCCGTTCAAGTACGTGTGTGACGACGCCGGTCGCATGTACACGCGAGGTGAGGTATGCACCGATGAACTCGCCGAAGCGGCGTCGCGGGAAACCATCGCCGATCAATTCGCGGTCTACACCAGCGACTCAAACGCAAAGCCCAAAAGCTTCTCCCTGCCAACCGCAACCGACTGCTGTTCCGGCGACAGTTGCTGTTGAGCCGTTCGGTTGGCTCGATTGACCCCAGCTCCGCATCGAATCTTTTTGGTGGGGGTGGCGTGTCACCCTGCGGTGCCTGTTGAGTTAGGATATTCGGACGAACGCAGGGAGTGGCGGATGCTGGTGTCGATGACGTGGCAACACCCCTGCGCAGGCGAAATCGAACGCAGGCGGAATTGTTGGGCATGTCAAAATCGGAGTTGGAATCGAGCGGAAAGACCAAGAGTCGACTTTTGTTGAAGGTCCTGCTGTTAACGCTGGTACTGATTGCCATCGTGGTTGGTGGCATCGGCTTGTATCTCTACCGAGCGGAGCAAAACCGGTTGGCAGCTTCGGCGGCTTCGTCTGCCGCTATGGCTGAGCGGATGAAATTGCAGGCCGAGCTGATGAGGTATCGGGACGAATCCAAGGTGACTCTGAAGGATCTGGAGTCGGAGGAATTCGTGGCATGTCTCGACCAGATTCCGATCGATGAGGAAACTCAAAAGTTGCGGCTTCGCGATGCGGTGAAGGCGCGTACAAAAGTCGATCCACATCTGAAAACGGCGTTGCTGGATGTATTCGATGCGCCGCTTGTCGGCAACGAACCTCCCGTTCGATACGCGGACCTGGTGAATGATTTCGCGGGTGACATTGATTTGATGCTGGAACGTTTTGTCACGCGCAATCAGCAAAGCGAAGATGTCGAGCGTGTCAAAGCTGCCCTTCGCCAATGCCTGTTGGACGGATTCCGTTTCGAGCATCCGTCAGAGAAAATCCTGGAGACTGTGAAGTCGGCGGAGTCACTCGGGGATCCAATTGTTCTGTTTGCATTATTCAAATCGGATACCGGCGTTTCCAACGAAATAAAATGGAAACGAGTGACAACTGCTTCGGATCGCATGGCTGAATCGCCAGAAATGTTTGATCCGATGTTCGTCGCGATGGTGCATGTGGACGCGTTGCGTTTCCATGCCGACGATAAAACCTCAGATGAGTACGATGCGGCCATACGACGGTATCTTTCCGCTTGGCCTGCCGCATGGCAGGAAGCGGCCAGGAGAAAACCAAGTGTTGGACGCGATCATATTTGTCTGAGTTCATTGTTCTTATCGCTTGGGCTTTTGAACTCCATTGCTCAGATGGATCTGGTCGAGGCATTGGTCTCCGTCGAGCAACCGAAAGTTCCCACGTACGTCGTTCATCACATCGTTGGGCAGCTATTTCGCGAAGTTGCGTGGGATCATCGCGGTACAAAGTTCGTATCGGATACGGATGCCTCTGCGATGGAGATGTTCGACAAACTTGCAACGATCGCCTCATCGCACGCGGTCGAAGCTTATTTGCTGCGACCGGAGTTGGCTTGGTTGGCTCGGCAACCATTGAAGCTGCAAATGGCCAATGGCAGCACTCCCCTGTCCGTGCATCATTGGTTCAGGCTGGCACTGAGCGGGCACATTGATCATCAATCCGCCTACTCGGACTACAGCTTGGCATTGATGCCTCGATGGGGCGGAAGCGAAGATTGGCAAAAGAACATCGCAAATAAATGTCTTGATACGGAGACAGAAGACGGGGTGGTTGAGCTCCGTTCCAACGTATTCATGGATGACTATCTGATGCGTCGCACGCCCGACGTTACGATGGTTGACGATCCGGCGAATCTATCGTGGGCGAAACGTTCCATTGCTGCCTGGGGCAAATTCAATCAGAGCAACCGAACATATGGGTTCGGGATACGCGGTGCCGAGCTTGCCCTGCAAATTCTTTGGGAAGCAGGGCAGTTTGAGGATGTCTCTGAGTTATTGGAAGTTCTTGGACCCCGCACCGAACAGATCAACTGGGGAACACGCAACATGAACGAGGAGGAAGTGCGTTTCATTTGCAAGATGGCCGACGGCCCCGCTTACCTGTGGTGGATGCCGATTCAACAGCGACTGGTGTTCAATAGTGAAAGGTTGGATGAAACGAATACCTCGGCTCTGCACTTGAGTTTGGATGCGTTGGAGACCGTTTGGCTTGATGATCAAGATTTCGTTGTGTCACGTTTTCCCGGGCTATCGGACGAAGAGATCCAGTCGAAGCGTGCCTACGCCAAACAAATCTTGGACAACCGGCGAACCCAGCTGAATCTCTTGGAACGGTACCATCGCGGCGAGATGATTCACTTCACCACCAACGAATTGGCTGCCAGTTTCACCCCAATCGGCACGCCCGAAAGTGTGGAATTGCGTTCCAGTGCGAAGTGCCATCAGGACGCGATGCAAATGGCACGTGAGTTCGAAGACTTGGATGCGAATGACTTGGACGAAGCCGAAGCGGACGGCGGATCTGAGGTGCCGCGAAACGAAACGCTCGATGAGATTACTGACGTCGCAGGCGGTTTTCGGGTGGCGACCGATTGGCTGGATTACACGTTCCTGCTTCGGAATCAGATTCGGTATCCGCTGCCAGCCACCTATGAAGTCACGGTCACGTTCATCGAAGCACCGAAGTCGCCACACGGGGTGAGTCTGCTTTGTGGTCCCGATGGATTGGGCGGGCTGATGAACGAGTTACGAGGAACGCAAATTCGTTTCTCGCCCGGGGGTGAGTTCCTTCTGACCGATGAGCTCCCCGAGCGTTGGGGGAAAACACCCATCTTTCGCCAATGGATGTTGAAGGGCACCAAAAAACGAACGCGGCGATTGCGACTGGATATTGGCGAGGGTGGCTACCGAATCTTCGTCGATGGGGAGCAACTTCACGAGAGGGAAACCTCGCTCCAAACGAACGGTCTGTTCCAAGTCGGCTGTGCCAGTTCACGTCGCTTTGATCAAACGCCTGGCATTCCACACGTTTTTAATGTCTATGATTTTCGTGTGCAGAAATTAGAGGAACCTCCCTTTCCAGATGCACCGAGTTACGATTCTGAATTCTTGGATTGGGAAGCCGATTCGGATGGCTTTCTTTGATCGCGAGCGAGCCCATGGTTGGAACGCCACTTGAGTCAAAACGAGAATACGCCACGCGGTAATGGCTCGATAGCGAACCTCGTTGAATCATCTGGCGACTGTCTTGTGAGCGTTGGTCGTCGATTCACTCACCTGGATAAATTGTTTTCCAGTCCTGCTTCATGTCGACGACGGTCCAGCCTTTCTGCTTGGCATCATCGAGAGCTTTATCGAGTTGGCCAATGTGCGATTGGCGGTCGTACGCCCATTCGCGTTCGCCATCGGTGTGGTGCACGATCAAGGCGAAACTCGGTGAATGGCCAATCGTGGTGTACTGAAGCATTTGCCAGTCACCGTCGGAGTTGCCCGCCGCAAGAATGGGACGTCTGCCAATGTGCGAATGAATGCCCACCGGTTTGCCTTCTTTGTCGTCAACGAAATCAACCTCAGGCAGTCGCACAATCACGGGCTTGCCATCGCGAACCTCGTAGCGTGTTTTGATGCTGCTGCCGACGACCTGTTCTGGTGGAATGCCATAGGTGGCTTCCGTCCATGGCCGCATGAAAGCGATTCCGCCGCCCGAGACGATGAAGGTCTTGAAACCGTTGGCCCGAAGATAAGTCAGCAGTTCCAGCATCGGCTGATAGATCATTTCCTTGTACAGACGTCCGGTCTTGGGATGCTTCGCGGTCGAGATCCAATCCGTGACGATCTGTTCAAACTCGTCGGCTGTCATGCCCGCGTGCGTTGCAGCAACGATCTCAATCAGCGACTTTTTTCCGCCGGCCATGACAGCATCGAGATCGCCTTCCAGGACACCCTTGAACGGTTGTTTGGTTTTCCATTCAGGGTGATCCGGTGCCATCGCTTTGACGCGGTCCAGTGCAAACGCGAGCTGGAAATAGTAGGGCTGCTCACTCCATAAGGTTCCATCATTGTCAAAGGTGGCGATGCGTTCTTCCACCGGGACGAAGTCTGACGAACCCTCTTCGGTGACACGCTCAACAAAGACCACGATGGATTGTTTCGCCGCGGTGTCATTCCACGAGGGAAGCGGGTCGTTGGCCACCGCGGTAACGGGCGAGGTTGGCAAAATCACCACAAACGCGGCGAGGGACAACAGGTGATTGATTCTCATGGTGTTTCGTTATGACGAGTACGGGACGAGTAACAAGCGAAGCGTCGCAAAAAGGACCGTTTGCAATGATCTGAAAATCGGAAGGGTTTGTCAGCTCAATCAAGCCGATGGCTGGATTTGTTAGCGGTAATTTAATCAACCGATTCTACGGAAGCATTCAGTCGAAATGCCGTTGTTGATTCACTACGGCAATTTCGCTCCGGACTGGCTTCGTTTGCCTTCAAGAATTCGGGAAAGCTTCTGCAGTGCCTCTTAGTTTACGAGGTAAATCACGATGGAGAGTCGGGAGAGGAGTGAAATCTGGACGGAGTCGACGATTCCATCGGAGGCTACCAAGTCGCAAACGATTGGGTGGATCGTTCATCCTTTCTTGAGAACCTTGTTCAGTATTCTTTGGCAGGTGGTTGGTGGCAATTGGGAGAGCGTTTCCGTGCTGGTGCCATCCAAATTCGTCATGCGGATCTCGTGCGGGGTGCCGGCAAGCCCCAGCTAGGGGCTTCTGGTGTACGATGAATTTGTGATTGAGCGATTTGGCAGCAATTACCCGGCGTTCGGGACCATCTGATCGAAGTTCGGTCCTGGGGGCAAACGCATCAGGTGTCAACGGATGTTGTGATCGAGTGATCGCCCATTCAAAACGTTGCGAAGAAAATGGTGGACTGGGAAGATGGAAGATCAAAACTCGATGACTGAAGATTCGATGCGCGAGACAATGGTGCACGAAGACGGCACCAACGGCTCCAAGACAAGGGGGAGCAGTTATTGGCGGATTCTCAAAATGGCCACGGTCATCGTCCTGTTGTTGGCGGCATGGTCAGTGGCATGGGGGTGGAAGGTCTACCGGTCATCGAATGCAACGTTGGAGCAGGCGAGAATTTCTTCAGCAGCGATGGTTGAACAAGCGAGAGTAGAAGCGGAAAAGCTACGCTATCGCGAGCGTAATCCGTTGTCGGCCGAAGATATTCGCAGCGACAGGTTCCAATCTTGCTTGGATAGGATTTCGGTCGATGTGACCTCTCAGAAAATTCGCCTTCGCGACGTAGTCAAGGCTCGGACGAAGACCGATCCTCATCTCGAGGATGCGTTGCTCAACGTCTTTGACGAGCCTCTGGCTGGATCCGAAAAGCCTATCTATCGGGATGATCTCTACGAAGAGTTCATGATTGATGTCGACGTCCTGATTGATCGTTTTAAAAAGCGTCATGAGCAAGTCAGCGGCATCGACAGTCTTGCAGAAAAGGTGCGCGACTGTTTTTGGCACAACTTGATGAACAAGCATCCGCCGGTCGAGTCGCTGAATGCGTTGATTGGGCAAGAAGAGTTGGGGGACCCATTGATTGGACTGGCACTCACGCTTTGCGATCCCGATGGGGGCGCAAAGACCCAACTCAATCGAGTACGCGATGCGTCAAACCAAATTGCGGAGGCGGAAGAGAGGTTCGATCCGCTACTCACGGCGTGGGTCAGCACGATGTCGCTCGGGATTCAGGCTCAGCACTACGATGCTGATCAATTCGATACCTCCATCCGGCGGTACATGTCGGCTTGGCCAATTGCTTGGTGTCAGTTCTCGCAACGTGCTGACAGCGTGGGGCGAGACCACGCCTGCTTGCTTCGAATGTTGGGAGAACTGGAGCGACTGAATGCATCGGCGACGATGGACTTCTTCGATGAGTTGACTTCTAGCAAGGTTGATGGTGTTCCTGATTTTGTGCTGCACGCGGTCGCCCATGAAATCATCAGCAAGGTAGCTTGGGACTACCGTGGAAACCAATTTGTCTCAAAGACGAATGAATCGGATTTCGATGTGTACCTTGAGCTGGCAGCCATCGCGAATACCCACGCGGTCGAAGCTTATGTGCAACGTCCAGAATTGGCCAAATTGGCTACCGAAGCATTGTCCATGCAGAAGCAGTTGTCGAAGACTCCGTTGTCGACGCATCACTGGTTTCGCCTAGCGCTGAGTGGACACTTGGACTACGATCCAGCTTTCGGTGCATATTCCATATCGCTCATGCCTCGCTGGGGTGGCAGCGAATCCCTGCAGAAGAAAATGACGATGAAGTGCCTTGAAGCGGACAGCCCCGATGGTGCCGTCGAAATGTGCAATACCAAGTTCGTCCGTCCCTATCTCGAGAGAAAGTCGAAAGACGAGTCGGCAATCGAAACGCCTTTCAATTTGGCTTGGGCTCGCAAGTTGATATCAGCCTGGAAGAAATACCATTCCGTCGATCGAACTTACCAGCTCCGAACTGCAGTGCCATCTTGGGCACTGCAGATACTCTGGGAAGCCGGAGATTTTGAAAATGTGATCCTAATGATGGATACACTGGGAGAGCGTGTGAATGAGGTGGACTGGGTTGGTCACAACATGGATTCCAATGAAGTACGGTTTGTCTCTGAGCTGGCGAAAGGAGAATCGCGTAATCTTTGGATGACACTGCACCGTCAAGTTGTATTCAACAGCGAAACATTAGATGCCGAGCAGCTTCCAAAGTTGCGCAAGAACCTGGACACGATCGAAGAATCCTGGCTCGGGACGCCGAATGCTATCGAAGCGTGCTGCCCGGACGGAACTGAAGAGGATTTCGCGAATGCCAGAGCGTCGGTCGAGAGGTTACTGAAGAATCGGCGCGAGCAACTACAGTTGCTGGAAAGGTTTCACCGTGGAGAGCAGATCCACTTCACGTTCAATGAGTTGGACGCCACGATGCGGACGTCAGGCCCGTTTGAGCGTGCTGACTGGCGAACAATCCCACAATGCGAGGACGATGCGTTGAGGTTGACGGAACATTTTGACAGCGGTTCCGGTCCCTTTGACGAATCCAACGAAGCTGCTGCGATTGAAGAACCTGAATGGGACGGTGACGCTATCGGCGGAATTCAGGTCAGAGTGGATCGAATGAATCGGTTCTTCTACCTGCACAACAATACAAGATATCCCTTGCCAGCTCGGTACGAGGTTACGGTCACTGCATCGAAAGATGAGTATTCACCTTATGGGATGGGGATTCTCTGCGGGCCGGATTGGAATTTTGGGCTCAGAAGCAAGCTGAATGGGATGGTCTTTCGGTTCGCTCCTGGAAGTCGCTATTTCTACGTCAATGATACCCCAGACGATTCACGCTTTAAGACCAATTACCGCGAGTGGTCGGGATTGAAAGAAAGCGATCACACGATGCGGATGCGACTAGATGTAGGGCGTCGCGGTTATCATGTGTACGCTGACGATGAGCTTCTCCACAGCTCAAGGCAATCACTGCGAACGGGTGGGATTTTTCAGGTTGGCCGGTCCAGCAATCGAGCCTACGACATCGATGCCGGGAAGGAATGCATCTACAACCTCTATGACTTTAAGGTTCAGAAACTGACGCAAGGTCCGTTCGAAGCAAGCCAGACAGACGATGTCGAAGGGCAATCATCCGAGTCGGAGGAAGGACGAACGAATGAAGCAATGAGCGACTCGGAAAACTTTATCTGAACGGACACGGGCGAATGGCTTCAATGTCAGGCCGAATGGATGGGGGAACCATTTTAGGATTGCTGAGATTCTTTCGATGCATTGTCTTCAGACAACCAAATCGATTTCGCCTTGGTTTTACTGGTAGAGGTTCTGGGGTTGCCTTGAGCCAATACAGGGGGGCTGTTTCAAATTTGGCTGCTATGTTGAGTGCGATGGTGAGCATGGACGTGATGGAGCGTGAAAGTACGCGGGAAGAGTCGCCGGCGTCGCGGTTGCAATTCTGGAAAGCAATCCGAAGAGAAATACAACCGGCGATCGTTTCGGTGGAGTCAATCGTCAACGACAGCAAGGTGTACCGTTGAAGTACGAGCGTTTCACTGACGGCGGCTGTGCGAAAGAGGAGGTGCGTGCCCCGGGAGGGCGACTTCGACGCAGGCGTTGGGTGATGCGGTTGATGGCGATGCTGGTTGCTTGCTTGCCGGTCGTGCTGTTGGAGTTGGGGCTGCGCGGAATGGAAGATTCCGCCGACCAGGCAATCGACTACGATCCCTATGTGGGACTCAATCAACTGCGGCCCTTGTTTGTTCTGAATAAAGATTCAGATCGGTGGGAGATTCCACCGGAACGATACAACTTCTTTCGGCCCGAATCGTTCCCGGCGAAGAAGGCACCTGGGACTCGACGTGTCTTCGTTTTGGGCGGGTCGACGGTTCAAGGCAGACCCTACGCGACGGAGACTGCCTTCTCAACTTGGTTGCGTTTGTGGCTCGAATCAGCCGACAGTGATTTCGAATACGAGGTCATCAATTGTGGCGGGGCGTCTTACGCCAGTTACCGGGTGGCAAAGATTCTCGAAGAGGTTTTGGAGCATGAACCTGATGCGATTGTGCTGTACACCGGTCACAATGAATTCTTAGAGGACCGCACCTACGCACACGTTCGCGAAATGGGCACGGTGAGTCGTTGGGCAACTTCGATCGGATCAAGACTGCACACGGTTCGTTGGGTGCAGTCATTTTTTGTTGCCTCCAATAAACCAACGGAGTTGGCCGCGAATGTGGACACAATCTTGGACCGCCCCGGTGGATTGGAAAGCTATCAGCGTGACCCAATTTGGCAACGCGGCGTGGAAGGGCATTTTGCCACCTCGTTGGAAAAGATTGCCGGGCGAACGCGGGAGAATGATTTGCCTTTGATCATGTGCGTTCCCGTATCTGATTTGGTCAATACGCCACCCTTCAAGATACAAACGCGATCGGATTGGACCGAAGACGAAGAGAATCGTTTTCGTTCGGCTTGGTCAATCGCCAGCGATTCGGATCGGAGCCCATCTCGCCGCATCGATGCTCTTCGCGAATGCTTGGAAATGGATCCAGCCCACGCGGGAGCAAACTATGTCTTGGGGCGGCTTCTCTATGACCGGGGTGACAGCGAACCGGCACGGCAGTATTTGATCGCGGCTCGTGATCATGATGTTTGCCCACTGCGAGCAACGAGTGCGATCGTTCAATCGACCAAGGCGATCGCCGAGCGATACCGGGTTCCGTTGATTGATGCGCCAACGTTGCTGGACGAACGAGATTTCCGTGGTGCTTTGATCGCCGATCAAATTCCCGATCCGAGTCGGTTCGTCGATCACGTGCACCCCAGCATCGTCGGGCACCAAAAGATCGGTGCCGCGCTGGCACAGCAGTTTGAGAAGCTCGGTTGGGTGGAGCTGACTGAGCAAAGTGCGGTGCGATACGAGAACGCCGTCAAAGAACACCTGAGCAAGCTTGACCAGGATTACTACGTTCGTGGCAAACAGCGTTTGGAAGGGTTGCGGTTGTGGACGATGGGACGCGCCGGGCAGCTCGCAACAGAGATGGCGGACGATCCATCCAACCTGCAAGAAGACCAGCAACAACCCTGAACCATCAAATGGCTTGTGCGATCACAGTCAGTACCCGGAGCTGCCGGTCGCGGTGACTTCGATTTCCGGCAAGCCGAGTTCTTTTCGGGCTGCACCAAGCATCTCGGCAGTTCGGCTGGCACCGCATCGGGTGACGCCGAGAGCTCGTACTTCCAGCAGCGTTTTCAGATCTCGGACGCCGCCGGCCGCTTTGACTTGAACATCCTCGCCCGAGTGTTGCCGCATTAGCCGAAGGTCGTCCATGGTTGCGCCGCCGGTGCCGTAGCCGGTGGAAGTTTTGACCCAGTCGACTTTCACTTCGGTGCAAATCTCACACAAGCGAATTTTGTGTTCGTCCTGCAGGTAGCAGTTTTCGAAGATCACCTTGATCTTTTGTCCTGCCGCATGCGTCAGTTCGGTGACGGCACCGATTTCGTTTTGAACGTAGTCCCATCCGCCACTGAGCACTTGCGAAATGTTGACAACGAAGTCGAGTTCTTCGCAGCCGTCTTGGATTGCTTGCTCAGCTTCGGCTTTCTTGATCGCGGTGGTGTGGCCGCCGTGTGGGAAGCCAATCGTGGTGGACGCTTTCACTCCAGTCCCGGCCAGCCGCTGGGCGCATTTTTTCAAGTAGTAGGGCAGGATGCAAACGCTGGCGACTTCGTAGGCGATCGCCAAATCGATTCCGGAATCCAAGTCGGCTTCGGTCAGCGTTGGTGGCAGCAACGAGTGGTCCACCATCTTGGAGACGTCGTGATATTGGTAGTCAGCCATGGTATGGGGTGTCCGTGGAGCAGTTGCGAGGAAGCGAAACGTTTTGAGTCGCGAAAACGGGGGAATCGAAACGTCAAGAGCTTACCGCCAGAGTGACGTAGCCACAATCAAACCGCTCAATCCGATCTTTGCGGCATCGCTCAGGATCGGGACGCATTGAGAGGAGTCATCGCAATGGTGCGAGGCGCGGGCGGGCAATTGGCGAGCGGCCCGGGGGTGCATCGACAAAGCGGATTGTTACCATACGCCGGCATTCACCGTCCCACCGGAATCGAACCATGACACTTCACCCGCAAGCTCAAACCTTTGTCGCTTTGCTGCGAGAGCTGCAGCCACCTCGGTGGGAAGAGATGGGCGTCGTGAAGGCTCGACGTGGTTTCTCGGCTTTGGTCGACAGCTTTGGGGATGGGCCGGCGATGCAGTCGGTGGAAGATCACCGAGTCGAAGAAACCACTGCCGATGGCCAGTCACTGTCCGTGCCGGTTCGCGTCTACCGTCCGGAAGGTTTGCCCGATGCGGCTCCCGTGATCATGTTCTTTCACGGCGGCGGATGGGTGCTGGGTGATGTTGCCTCGCACGATTCGACTTGTCGACGTTTGGCGGGTGCATCTGGGGCGGCGGTGGTTTCCGTTGACTATCGCCCGTCGCCCGAGTCGCCGTTTCCCGGGCCGGTTCAGGATTGCTTTGTCGCGACGAAGGCGATCGCAAAGTTGGCGGGTGAGTGGAAGCTCGATGCGGATCGAATGGCGGTGATGGGCGACAGTGCCGGTGGCAATTTGGCCGCGGCGGTGGCGTTGCTTGCCAAAGACGATCCAGACGTTTCAGTGAAGTACGCGGTGTTGGTCTATCCAGTGGTGACACCGAGGTTTGATTCTGGATCCTATCGCGAGTTTGAGAGCGGGTTTGGTTTGACCAAGCGGACGATGCAGTGGTTTTGGGCCAACTACTTCGGACTGGAGGAAGACGGCTTCTTTGGCATCGAAGCTCATCAGGACGCCGATCCACTCGCGGATTTGATGGCAGCGGATTTCACGGGCTTTCCGCCGACGCATGTTCTGGTGGCCGGCTACGACGTCTTACGAGACGAAGGGTTGGCTCTTGCCGACAAGATGGAATCATCTGGGGTCAGCGTGACGCGAGAGAATGCCTCGGACATGCTGCACGGGTTCATTCACTTTGCCGGCCAGTTCGAGACCGGAGTCACGGCCATGCAATCGCTCGGCAAGCGAATTGCGAATCAGCTCGCGTGAGCAAATCCGATCCGCGGTTGGTTGCTTTCCAGTCGTGCGTTAGGCTGCCGTGTGAACGTGTCCGAGTTCTTTCCGGAGTGATTTCATGATGTTGGCTGCATCGCTGACTGAGATGCCCACCGCGTCCGCACCCGCTTGGGTGATGGTGCTGTTTGCCGTGGTGATGATGGCAACGTACGTGGGAGTGGCGATCGAACGCTTTCACAAGACGGTGGCGGCACTTTGCGGTGCAGCGGTCTTGGTGATCCTGAGCGTCGCGTTGGACTTGTTCGAATATCCAACCGTCTACAACTTCCTGAAAGAAGATCTCAATATCTTCGGAGTCATCATCGGCACCGGGGTTTTGGTGGATGTCGTCGGGAAGAGTGGACTGTTTCACTTCATCAGCATGTGGATCGTCCGGCTGACGGGCGGCCAAGCCAACCGGCTGTTCATGACCCTGTGCGTGGTCACATTTTTGTTTGTCAGTGTGCTGACCATCGTGCCCGCGATGCTGATCCTCAGTTCGCTGGTGTTGGTGATCTGCCGCTCGCTCGGTTACAAGCCGATGCCGTTGTTGCTGTCGGTGGCAGTGTGTGCGAACAGTGGTGCGATCGCGACGTTCGCCAGCGGATTGCCCAACATCATGATCGGGACCGCGGCCGGCATTCCTTACGTCGATTTCTTGCGAGTCTCGCTGCCCTACGCCGTGGTCAGTTTGGTGGTCGCGATTGCGGGTTTGCGTTGGTTCTTTCGAAATGATTTGCCGTGGAAGCAATCCGACGAAGACAAAGCCGCGTTGAAACAGCAAATCGAGGGTTTCGATCCTTGGGCGTTGGTCGAGAACAAAGGCGTCTTGTTGCGAAGCTCCTTGATTCTGCTTTGCACCGTGATCGGTTTTGCTTTGGCACAACCACTCGGAGTTGGCATGGATTTTGTCGCGATGGTGGGAGCCACCGCGGCGTTGCTGTTTGCGGGCAAAGGTGTGGAGGATGCGATTGGCAAAGTGAACTGGACCGTGATTTTGTTCTTCATGGGGCTGTTCATCATCATCGGATGCGTCAAACACACCGGGGCATTGAAATGGGTGGCTCAGCAAGTCGTTGTGGTGTCCGACAATCGGATCGAATTGCTGGTGCCTTTAATGGGCGGTTTCTCGGCCGTGGCTAGCTCGATTGTCGACAACATTCCGGTTGCCGCGACGTTGATTCCGATTGTCCAAGATGTGTCGGGCGGTGACACGGGAGTGCCCGCCGAACCGTTGTGGTGGACGCTGGTGATTTGCTGCAATCTTGGCGGCAACGGAACACCGATTGGTTCCATCTCATGCGTGATCGCGATTTATGCTTTGAAACGCGAGGCTGGCATTCACGTTGGCTGGGGCACTTTTTTGAAGCTCGGCGGTGGCATCATGGTGGTGCAGGTCATCGGCGCGATTCTCTACATCATGTGGATGCACCATCAGGGATACATTCCTGATATCACGGCGATACCGACCTTGCCGGCCCACTGAGTTTCCTTTTCTAGCGAGCGACTTGAGTAATGGATCAATCACCCGATTTGGATCGTGATGTCGACGATTCGATGCGCATGTTCGAGCGAGCGAAGGTGGGATCGGCAACTCCGATGACGCCCATCCGACCGTCGCGAGTGATGTTGGTTTTGGATGGTTCGCCGCAAGACGCGACGTCCATTGAATCGGCAAAAACGCTTCGCGAAGAATTCAATACCGAGACGTTGGTGTTGGACGCTCGAGACGCAGCGGAATCGACCGATGCGGCGACCGAAGATGCGATTCAGGCGGCTCGGCAAATGAGCGGCGCCCGCGCGATCGCTCGTGGAGAAGGCGAAGCGTTCGAAGTCATTCTGCAAGCGTTGCGAACGCACGACGTGAACATGGTCCTTGTGCCCTGCCCCTTTGGACGCTCGTTCGAGCGAGTCGGAACGGACAGCGTTGGGACCGTGATGGATGTCCTGCTATCGCGATGCCCGGTTCCGATTTTGGTGACCCGCCGAGAAGACCAGGTGTTCCAGACTTGCCGTGGGCGAGTCCTATTGATGGCGGGAAGCGAGTGTGACGTCGAGAGCCGAGCGGCGGCCTGGGCGTTTGGATTGGCGTCGCCGGGCGCCGAGGTCTCGTTGAACTTGATCGTCGAGAAAGAGCACTTCGAAAACGTGCGAAGCATTCTGGAAGCGATCCGTCCGGATGAAGCGTTTGATGTCGACAAGCTGAGCGATGCTCTGGCGCAATCGCACACGCAATTGCACGCCGCGATGAATGCGACCGCTCGAGAAATGAAGATGAGCTACGCATTGATCCCGCAAGCCGGCGAGCTCGCACCGCCACATCCACTTTCCGATTCGACGCAGCAATTGCTGGTGATGCCATTGGAAGTCGATGACCGATTCATCCAAGGCTTTGTGAACGATCGTCTTCGTCGCAGCCCGCATCCACTGTTGATCGTGCCCGGACACGTTCTGTCGGAATAGGTATTCGATTCGCGAATCTTCGCGTGCTCTCCTATCAGCCGTTTGGCGTTCGGACTGAGTCGAAAAGAAGTGGCATAGGCTTCCAGCCTGTGATTGCACCCGATCCTTTCTCGGCTTGTTGATTGAGTCGTCAACAACGTTGGAACGCCTGTAGGATGGGCACTCTTGCCTTTTTATATCCCACATCTCGAAACACCAAAGATTAGTGTCCGATCAGAGCGGATTAGTGTTCCACCAGAGCGGTCAAGGGAACACTAATCGCCGCTAATCAAACACTAATGATTCCTCGGCAAGGGATGTTCGGTCTTAAACCGCTTGGATTCCCAACGCAAGCGGCTCTCAAAAGATGTAGGGTACAAAAAGGCACTCTTGCCCGTCCGAGTCGCGGTTGTCGGCCAAGAGTGGCCAACCTACTCAGGTTTCTTGGATCCAAGCCCGGGCATCTTCGATGTTCGCGAGATCAAAATATTTGACGGCAGCTTTGGTGAACGGTTTGCAGAAGGTGGCCATGCCGGCTTCCCACTTCGATTCGCCGACGAGTGCGAGTCGTTCGATATCGCTGAAGTGTTTCATTGCGAACTTGGTATCGGCCCAGAGTGCGGCCGCGTCCCAGCCATGAAAGTCGGTGAGCACGACCATCATCCGGACTTTGCCCCAGCGTTCAATTTGGGCATCCACCACCGGCACAAACTGCTCGTAGGCTTCCCCGGTGAGTTTGCCAGAGAGAACCAGTTCGATGATCTTGCCCTCGGCAATCTCGGTGATTTCGTACGACATGACGGTTTTCGTGTGGATCAGAGAGATGGGATTTGAGTGTCTAAGTTTCAGTTTAGCGAAGGGGCACAAGTGGCTGTGAGCCAGCGCAAAAAAACTCGCTCAGCCGTTTGCCCACGGTCCTCTTCAACTGAGACGATCAACTCGTTGACCGACGTGACCTTCGGGCCACATTTCGACAGCAAGGAAGGCGCTGAAAGCAGAGACGCCTCCAATTGCCCCCCGTCTCCTTTTGGGCTTCCGTTAAAAATTGGCCTGTAGGATAGCCACTCATCACGTGGTGTTCGAACTGTACGAGTTGCGGTGCAGCTTGATACCAACTTATCTCAGCTTGGCCCAGTAGATGAACTCCTCTTTCAGGAAGCTCGCCGACGGAAAATCGATCGGGAAAAACTGGTCAACGTGACGAATCATCAGCCGTACTGTTGCCGCGCAGTTCAACTCATTGAGGGTCGACTGTACAATCGTAGTTTGCTTGAATTCGACACACGATGACCTGCGAAGCTGTCGAAAGAAGTCTAGCATATGACGAGCCTTTGCAGATCGTGGCATCCTTAGTGAGCGAAAAAGACGCAGGCACTGTTTCAGAGGCCAGGTATTGATATCCCAGTTACATAGTTCGCCTGCCGCAACGACATCTTCGTTGTTCCAAACTGTTGACACGTAATTCCAGCCAGCTAGTTTAGCCACCATTTCGCTGTAGAGCTGAGGAGTTGCAGGGCTACCATTCGCTAAGAAGGCCCTGAGAAGCAACTGGGTCCATATTCGATCCACACCGAAATCAGTCTCTGCGATCATGGCAGTGCAAAAGTCATCGGTCCACAGTAAAGAGTGTTCGTCGACAGCTATGCCAATCGAATCAAGGCTATGGAGCCCGATGAACTCACCGTAGAGTTTGCGTTTCTTTGGGGCAAGATTTACCATTCCAGGGGAATCCCTCACCTCGCAGTGTGACTCAACGAAGGAAACGATTGATTCTATTTCTTCGCGGTCGCGTTTCGCTAATTCAAACGGCACCTCCCGAATGGTGAATTCACCTTCTGCGGTGAGGGACGCATAGGTGTCCGCCCCTTGTTCGGGATCAGGAAGTTCGCTGAGCCAATCAATAATTGTCTCTTTGGATTTTCGAGAAACGATGAATTCGTATTGGTCAGCGAGGCAATCCAAAATGCCAAGTCGCGTGATGGTTACAAGAGCAGATAAATCCGTGACGATCTTCTGCCCTTCAAATCCTTCAACAGCACGTTCATCGAACTCGCTTGGAGAACACTCGTTGCACCGTAGCATCCAGGCGTCATTCGCAGTCAGACCATCCATGGTTTTGTACTCGCTTAACCCTATGCGAGTTGCAAGTAGATGCAAGGAACAAGGTTCCTCGTGGTAGAATGCTATCGCCTTGTCTACATATTCCTTCCGTTCCTTTAGACTCTCAACGAGGGGAGCTGGATCTAGGTCGTCCGGTGTTCCCATGTTGATCGACTGTATTGATGCCTCGCCTGGAAATCGAATCTGGAAGTTCTTTATCGAATCTTCGAAGCGATACGCGTATTTTGACTTGACGTCGACGATCCGTTCTTGATGAGGCTGCGCCGTCAAGCGAGTGAGGTCGACAGAGTCGCCTCTATGTTTCCCAACCAACGGTTGGGCTACGGGCGAAGTGGCCGTGAATTCATCCCTCGCAGGGTCTGGACTTGTATCCTCTATGACGACCCAACGAGTGTCTTCTTTCGACGAGTTCTTGAGCTGAACCGCACTTTGAACGTCTACAACGTTGGGTTGGACTGCAATCTCGGCTTTCTCGGCAAACCTTAAAAACGTCCAGATAAATTGCCCATGCGCGAGCGCGCTGGAAAAGTGGGAGCGCAGTTGGTGGTAGAGAAAGTCAATCGCAAGCAAGTAACACGATGTTTCGATAAGCGGGACAACTACTAGGTACGCTTCTTCGGGGGAAATTTTTGGGGCGTGCGATGCCAACTGTTTAGGGAGATCGACTTCTCCGAGCTTGGCGAGGCGAATCGCAAGGAAATTTCGCATCGCACCATAGTAGACATTGTCAAGTTCTCGATATTTGGTCGCCAGTTCAAAAGCCTTCTCTGGTTGATACTGAGATAGGAGTTGAATCTCAACTTTTCGGATCAATTGATCTTGTTGACCTGTTTCCCTGAGCTCAGAGCAAATGCGCAGAAGAGTGTCGTGGCGATCGAGCCGCTGAGCGCAACTAAACAACGCTTTGCAGTCGTCGTTCAAGATCCCTGGCACAGCCGCTTGCTCCCAAAGCGGGAGGGCCTTTTCCTCTTCGCCAAGGCGGACCAGTATTCTGGCTAATATCGCAATCTCCATTCGATGGGCAGATTTCGAGCTTGAATTGAGCGCATCGAAAGCGAACTCACCTGCACGGTTTCGCTTCCCCGATTCGAGCTCAATCCAAGCCAGTAAAGAATTTCCTTGGAATGAAAATTGGTCAACGAAACTGTCGGGCACACATTCTCGGGCAAGCGATAGATTTGAAAGCTCGATTGCCCATTGAACACAGAAGTATCGAATTTCGTTCGACCTATCAAAATTACGTTCGGTCAACTTGATGAAATCAGACAGTACCTCCATTTTGTCACGCGGAGAAGCGCAGTGGTACTTTGTAACTCCAATCAGGAAGGCGGCTTCATCCGACGATGAGTCAAGCACTGGAAGCATCTCCTCTGCTGACTCGTAATCGTCCTCGCTCAAAAAGAATGATACTGCTGCTTCTGCGTAGAGACTTGGAACACTAGCGGCATCAACAGCGGCACGAAAGTCCGCGTCGGCTTTGTCGAGTTGCCGCAAGAACGAATTAACTCTCGCACGGTGAATAAGTATTTCAGGGATCAGGCCGCGATAATTGTCGCGAATTGCCGCCTTTATAGCGTCCGAATAATGCTCAATCGCTTTGGTGAGTCGCTGTGTACGTGTCTGCCAATCGCCGTGCAGAGCTAGGTGGTGGGAGACCATGCCCAGTGCAAATTGGGCGTGTGCGGAGTCTGGGGATAGTTCAACTGCCTTACTTGCGGCTTCCCTGGCGTCCTCAGCTCTTCCCCACTTCAGGTATCTTTGGGCCAGCTCAATGTTGACATCGATATCGGTGGAGGAGTGCGTGTTGATGCTCTCTTGGTACGGCTTGAGATCGGAGGCTGTTTCCGAGTTTCGGATAATAAACGCCATCAGATATGACGACTGATCGCCATCGTTTATCAGATTCTTTGCCTCGATTAGTGCTTGCTTACGGTCCCCAGCGAACTCCAGAGCGAGTACTCGATTCCGCCTTGCTTGTTGCAGGTTTGGGCATGTTTCATACGCAAGGTGGAACAGGCGTATCGCTTCGTCGGCCTGTAGAGTTTCCAAAGCCATCTTCGCCCTGAGTCGCAGAATCGCGTAACGCTGATTCGTCTCCAGAGCCTCGTTCTGTTGAGGATCTGGCAGCTTATCAATCTCATGCTGAGCCGCTTCAAGCTTTCTAACCTCGAATAGCTTATGAATGTCCTGGAAGAGTTCGTCAGCGTTGTCCTGGTCCAAGTCGACAGTTGGTTGGTACGAGGCTCGGCTTACTCGGGCCAACGGAAGAGCCTCTATCGATTCGGAGTACACGATGAACTCGGCGACCGCCCTTCCAAACCCGTCCAAGTAACCGCAAACATCCTCCCAAAAATGAATTTCGACCTTAAACGGAGGGCAACCTGCATTTCTTTGGTTTAGCTGCAAGACAGTATCCTGAGCGTTTTTGCTCTTCCTAGCTGTTGTGGAGATAATGAAACGGTCAATGCTATGCGCTGAAGCCTCTGCAGCGAAAACCTCATCGTTGATTTCTTTTGGTGGAATCGTCTTCGTCGGCTCGTGGTTTTTGCACTGGATGACGTGGAGTGGTTTCATTCCAAGCTGATCGATGATATCGATTCCATCTTGCTTTTCTCCTCGCTTGCCATATCGAACTAGCCCTTCGCGACGTAGAAGATGACGATAGAACCTTACGCAAAACTCTTCAAATTCATCTTCGTTTCCGGGGTGTGGATACCTGAACCGCATACTGTCTTCACACCGTAAGTTGTAAGTCGCGTCTATGGTGCTAGGCGACCCATTGCCACGCCTAGGCGAGTAGGAGAGCACTTCGCCTGAGATTAATTAATATTTACCTGACTATTATTGCAATCGGGCTAATGCCCGTCATTCACAACCGTTTCTCATCTGCTTTGTATCGTTTCCCAGAAGCTCTGCCTTCACTTGTTGATCACGAGACAGCGATTTGGTGAGTCGGCTTGCGGTTGTTCTTAAAAACCTTCGGTGCATTCTGGGTGAATCTACGTGCAAGTTGCGATTCCAGGTCAGCTCGTTTGGTCGAGAACGACGAAAGTTCGGGCGAGTCAGCGGTTTTTTGGAAGGACTAAGGTACCATGTCTGCTGCCTGTTGTGACTGAATGGTTTCTCATCGTTCACGCTAGTGGAAGGCAGGCGAGCAATCTGGCATCGGCGCGTTGCAACCGCACGTTTTGGCGATGTCGGTGGCAGGCCTTGCCATTGAAGGCCTCGCTGGTTGTACAGCAAGTCGCAACGCCCTAATGAGTCATATGGTTGTGCTCGATAGTTTCTGCCGACCTGTTTGGTTTCTGGCGTGCCGTTGGCGTGAAGGCCTTGTCGCCTCGTCCATCACGGGGTTTGGGCATGAAAAAAGCCTGGAGCGGAGGGTTCCGTTCCAGGCTTTTGAATTGTGTGTTGTTCGTTCGCGTTTAAATTGGTGAAACGCGAGTTGGATCAGACTGCGGCGCCGAGAGTCGCACGCAACTTGGCACCGTTGCCGGCTTGGCCGAAGGCGGTCATGCGAGCGACGCAAACGTCCTTCATCGCGGTGCGGGCTGGTTTCAAGTAAGCGCGTGGATCGAAGGCGGCTTTGTCTTCGGTCAAGACTTTGCGGATCGCACCGGTGATCGCCATGCGGCAATCGGTGTCGACGTTGATCTTGCGAACACCGCTCTTGATACCACGTTGGATTTCTTCCACAGGCACGCCGTAAGTTTGCTTCATCTCACCACCGAACTGGTTGATGATGTCCTGCAATTCTTGTGGCACGCTGCTGCTGCCGTGCATGACCAAGTGAGTGTTGGGGAGCTTGGCGTGGATGGCTTCGATGCGATCCATGGCCAGAACTTCACCGGTTGGTTTCTTGGTGAATTTGTAGGCACCGTGGCTGGTGCCGATCGCAACGGCCAGTGCATCGCAGCCGGTTTCTTCGACGAAACGTTGAGCTTCATCGGGGTCGGTCAACAGTTGGTCGTGGGTCAGCGTTCCGACTGCACCGTGGCCGTCTTCTTGTTCGCCGCCACCGTCTTCGAGCGATCCGAGGCAACCCAGTTCGCCTTCGACGCTGACGCCGCGAGCGTGTGCCATCTTCACGACTTCAGCGGTGACTTTGACGTTGTATTCGTAGTCGGCTGGGGTTTGACCGTCAGCTTCGAGCGAGCCGTCCATCATGACGCTGGTGAAGCCATTTTCGATGGCCGACAAGCAGGTCTCGGGGCTGTTGCCGTGGTCTTGGTGCATGACGATTGGAATCTGTGGGTACAGTTCCGCCGCGGCGACCATCAGGTGACGAAGGTAGGTGTCTTGGGTGTAAGCACGAGCGCCACGCGAGGCTTGGATGATGACCGGTGAATCGGTTTCATCGGCAGCTTCCATGATCGCCTGGATCTGCTCCATGTTGTTGACGTTGAACGCCGCAACGCCGTAATCGTTTTCGGCGGCGTGATCCAAGACAACGCGAAGTGGGACGAGTGGCATGGCGTTCAGTTCCTAAGAAGTCGTGTTTTTTTAGTGGGAAAGATCGCAATTATCTCGGTGAATCTCCATTTCGCAAGGGCATGAAAAAACCGCTCACCCGAGGAGGGGCAAGCGGTCTCGCAAGTCAATTGAGTTGAAAACTCAGGGGTTACTTGGCAGCCGCAAAGCGGGTGGCAACGGCGTCCCAGTCGACCACGCTCCAGAATGCGGAGATGTAATCGGGGCGACGGTTTTGGTAGTTCAGGTAGTAAGCGTGTTCCCAAACGTCCAATCCCAAGATCGGTGTGCCGCTGATGCCAGCGATTGCTTCGCCCATCAACGGGTTGTCTTGGTTGGCGGTGCTGCCGACGTGCAGCTTGCCACCGGAAACGTAGAGCCATGCCCAGCCGCTACCGAAACGAGTCGCAGCCGCGTTGGCGAATTGTTCTTTGAAGGCGTCGAACGAACCGCAAGCGGCATCGATCGCAGCGGCCAAATCGCCTGATGGCGAGCCACCTTTGCCAGGACCCAATACGGTCCAGAACAGTGAGTGGTTGGCGTGGCCGCCACCGTTGTTGCGGACGGCGCCGCGTTTGTCGTCGGGCACAGCCGACAAGTCGGAGATGACTTCTTCGATCGACTTGGAAGCCAGATCGGTACCAGCCAACGCGTCGTTGGTCTTGGTGACGTAAGCGTTGTGGTGCTTGGAGTGGTGGATTTCCATCGTCCGCGCGTCAATGTGCGGCTCGAGGGCGTCGTAGGCATACGGCAATTCGGGCAGCGTGAAAGCCATGGTGCTCGTGGGGGTTTGTGGTTGGCGGATAGAAAAATCGTCGCATGCGATAGCGTACCAAGCCGTCCAGGGACGGGCGAGCGGGTCAGCTCGCCGACGCTTCCGGTTCCAAAGTTTCGGGTTCCAGAACGAATCGGTATCCGGCGTCGCGAACGGTCAACAAGTGAACGGGTTCCGCGGGAGACGGTTCGATCGCTTTGCGAAGCCGAGCGATGAATTGGTCGACCGCTCGAGTCTGCAAATTGCCTGACATCTCCCACACCTGGGTCAATAATTCGGATCGGTTGATCACGCGTTCAGGATTCTCGACAAAGTAACGCAGCAAACGGAGTTCCTTTGGCGTCATTTTAATGGGCTGGCCGTCGACCGAGACTTGGTGGGTCCGGAAGTCCGCTTCGACTCGGCCAAAGGCGATCGTGTTGACGGTTTCGGGTGCGGGAGGAGCGACGCGAGCGACCGTCCCGGCCGGTGAAGTTTGCAACAAGTTTTTGACGCGGCTGATCAGCTCGTACAAGTCAAACGGCTTGCTCATGTACTGGTTCGCACCAACGTCGAATCCACGTGCACGATCTTCGGACAACGTTCGGGCGGAGAGCATCAGCACGGGAGTCGTGTTGCCCGATTCGCGAATTTGTTCGCAAACGGTGTATCCGCTCATCCCGGGAAGCATGAGGTCCAACACGATCAGATCGATCGCGTTGCTGGAATGCTCGATCAACTGCAACGCCGACGGGCCGTCTTCGACCAGCGAGACGCGATAGTCTTCGGCCTCGAGGTTGTATTTTATGCCAACACCAAGGTGTCGCTCGTCTTCGACCACCAAAATATGAGCTCGCATCCGACTCCTCGGGATTGTTTGATTCATTCGCTCACGCAGCAGGACATCGATCCCGACGGAATCAATTCGGCCAAACGTTGCGGAAGTGATGTTCCGCAACCGCACCGGCGAATGAACACGGGCAAATGAAATTGGCACCGCGAATCACGGCAAGTCAAATTGTGACACGGAAAAACCTTCCAACCAAGACGCCCGCCGAATCTCGGTCATTCGAGCCGGCTCTGATCGAGGTCTGATTGTCGCTTGCATGACGCAGGGCTACACTACGTCTGTCACCCCAACGATGTCCCGCCAACTCGTCAATTGCATCCAATAGATCGCCCATGAGCTCCTCCTCCAGTTTGGAAATTCAACGAGCCGACACCGTCCGAGTCCAATTCGGGGATACCAACCTTGAGTTGCCTTTGGTGGAAGGTTCCGAAGGTGAACAAGCGATCGACGTCAGTCGCCTGCGTGCCGACACCGGTGTGATCACTTTGGACGATGGGTTCGTCAACACGGGCAGCACTCGCAGTGCGATCACGTTCTTGGATGGCGAAAAAGGTATCCTGCGTTACCGCGGTTACCCCATCGAACAACTCGCCAAAAGCTGTGACTTCGTTGAAGTCGCTTATCTGCTGATCTTTGGCGACCTGCCCAACAAAGACGAGATTGAAACGTTCCGTTCGGGGATTCGTGAACACACGATGATCCACGAGGACATGCGGTCGTTCTACAACGGCTTCCCGCGAGATGCCCACCCGATGGCCATTCTCAGCAGCGTTGTGGGAGCGTTGTCGACGTTCTACCAGGATTCGATGGATCTGAATGACCCACGTCAGGTCGAGATTTCCATCTATCGCTTGATCGCGAAACTGCCAACGATCGCGGCGTACAGCTACAAGAAGTCGATGGGCCAACCGTTCATGTATCCCAAGAACGAGTTGGACTACTGCGAAAACTTCTTGCACATGATGTTCGCGACACCGACCTCGGATTACATGGTCGATCCCGATTTCGCGGAAGCACTGAACTTGCTGTTCATCGTGCACGCTGATCACGAGCAAAACTGCAGCACGTCAACCGTTCGCATGGTCGGCAGTAGCAACGCGAACTTGTTTGCGTCAATCTCGGCTGGCATCGGTGCACTGTGGGGACCGCTCCACGGTGGTGCCAACGAAGCTTGCGTCAACATGTTGGAACGAATCGCGGCCGATGGCGGCAACGTTCAGAAGTATGTCGACATGGCGAAGGACAAAACCAACGACTTCCGCGTCATGGGATTCGGTCACCGCGTTTACAAGAACTCGGACCCTCGAGCGACGATCATTCGCGCCAGTTGCGACAAGTTGCTGGCCAAGCTGAACTTGGACGACCCGTTGTTCGAGGTCGCTCAAAAGCTGGAAGAGGTGGCGCTCAAAGACGAGTACTTCATCGAACGCAAGTTGTATCCCAACGTCGACTTCTATTCCGGCGTGATCTACCGTGCTCTCGGGATTCCGGTCCAGATGTTCACGGTCCTCTTCGCGATCGGTCGATTGCCCGGTTGGTTGGCTCACTGGCGTGAAATGCACGCGAACCCGGCTTCGAGAATCAATCGTCCACGTCAAATCTACACTGGCGCGACTGAGCGAGACGTGATCTCACTTGACCAACGCTGATCGCTCAGCGGTTTTGCGACACTGGCTCGCTCACGCGAACGACACGTCTTTTGTGTAGAGGTCCAGCATCTGGCCTTGGACCTTGACCGCGCGAAGCAGTGTCCACAATTGGTCCGGTGAAAACTCAATGGGGCCGTCGTTCAGCAGCGTGTCCAATTCGCGTGAGACGGCTGCGTGTTGGTCCGTCGCCGCTTCGAAGCGGAAGCTGACGTTTTGCCAGATGGACTGCAGGGCCGCCGGATCATCCAGACGCGATGGGTTCTCTTCTTGATTGAGGATCATCAAACAGAGACGCGCGACGTCCGTTGGCGACAACTCCGGTCGCAGCTGCGAGACTTTCTCAGCGAGTTCGTGACACTTCATATCGAAGCCTACGTTATTCATGCGGAGTGCCTTCAGAAATCTGCGAGAAATCAATTCGCATTCAGCAACGTTGTTTGCAACCGCATTGCATGTCTGGAATGGCTGAGGATTCACGCCGCAGGGAACCTCGCCAACGTGCCAGGATCAGTCGAGCGGTGTGGTGTCCGGTTCGATTTTCAATCCGCTCAGGACTTCGTTGAGCTTGGCTTCCAGATCATCCAGTTGAGCCAGGACATCGTCTTGGCGACGTTCCAACTCTTGCAGCAGCATTCCAGGAGCTTCTTCTTCCGATTCGGCAAGCGAATGTGGCAACATCAATTGCATTCCGTTTGGAGATGAACACGTGACACGTGCCCTGGTGCGATCCATCACGCGAAGATTCCCACGCCGCAGTGCGTTTGAGATGCCCTTCGCTGTAGCTGATCGATCGGCTGATTCTGAGCCGGTTTGCACTGACGATTCGGTCGTGACGGTCGGTCCGGTCAAGCAAACGCTTCCGATCCAATCGCCTGTTCCGGTCTGGTAAACCTTGCCGGTTCATTGGCAGGCAAAAGCGAGCTCGGCTGGCGGGAGGCCGTGCCGTTTTACTGCCACCTCCCTTTGGGAGGTCGTGCGGTTTTCTGATACCGCTTTTCGGGAGAATTCCGCTGGCGTGCCTCTCCCGAAACGAAGTTTGGGGTGAGGTCGAGCGACGCCGTTCACGCGTACGCGAGGGTGAGCGTCGAGCATGGGAAACGGAGCGCACTTCCCTCCCCGGAATTCTCGCTGAACGCTCGGATACCGACCCTCCCCAACTGCGTTGAGGTCGTGCAGTTTTAGATGCTGTATTGCCGGGCGTTTGTCATCACCCTCCCTCTGGGAGGGTCGAGCGAAGCGAGGGGAGGGCTCAGCATTGGATCCAGCGCGTAGCCCTCCCCGGCCCGAAGCGGGCCGACCCTCCCAAAGGGAGGGTGAAATAAAACTGCGCGACCTCCTGCGTTGAGGTCGTGCAGTTTTTAGATGCTGTATTGCCGGGCGTTTGTCATCACCCTCCCGCTGGGAGGGTCGAGCGAAGCGAGGGGAGGGCTCAGCATTGGATCCAGCGCGTAACCCTCCCCGGCCCGAAGCGGGCCGACCCTCCCAAAGGGAGGGCGAAATAAAACTGTACGACCTCGAGACTTGGCAGCTTGCGAGATTGGCGGGGTTTTTCGAGTTCTCTGGCATCGGGGAACGTCATTTTGCTATGCGTGAGAGTGGCGCCGCGTTTGTCGTGCGGTGCCGCTTGTTTTCCTCCGGAACTAACCGCGTGAAACCGTTGCGTCTTCCAACCGATTGGCATCCAAAGCGATGCAACCGATGGATGCGCATCGTTGGCGTGGAGTCAGTCGCGTCGTTGTCGAAGAAGGCGTTGCGGCTGGGATTATTGATGACGTGTTTCACGACCATCCCACCCTCGGCAGGCTGTCGCGGCATCGGACGGTTCGGTGAAAGCCGGCAATCAATCGCCGCTCGACGTCTATCGCGGCAGGGCACGAAAGCGATGCGTCAAGGCGATTGGACGGTCGCGGAAACACTGTTCACGGAGGCGCTCGACGTATCCAACGTCAACGACGCGGCGCATCGTGGGATGTCCGAATCGCTGTGGCAAAAAGGTCTTCGAGAAGAAGCGATCGAGCACCTCGAAAAGGCGGTTCAGCTTTCGGCCGGCGATCCTAAGCACATGCAGCGTTTGGGGCGGATGTACTTGGAAGTGGGACGAGTCGACGAGGCGGCACGGCAGTGTCAAATTGCACTGGACTCGGATCGTGAATGGGCGGCCCTCTGGGCTCTCTGGGGCGATTGCCAAGTCGCTCGAAACGAGAAAGACGAAGCGTTGTCGGCTTACCACCGAGCTTTGTCACTGCAGCCCGACTACCCGTACGTTCAATTGCGAACGGCAGAGATTTATCACCAACAGAAACGCTACGATCGCCTGCTTGCAACTTTGGATCGCTTGCGTGAAGACGCTCAGGTCGTAGGCGACGTCGACGAGGCCATTCGCCCGGGAGCCGCGGACTTGCTGCGAGGAATCGCGATGCGAGAACTGGGGCGAACCGAAGAGTCGGTCCAGTACTTCATCGCCTCGGCTCAGAAAAACCCAGAGGATGCGACGTCACGTTTGCAACTGGCGTCGATCGCAGTTGATTCTGGCCAGCCCGAGATCGCACAAACCTGGTTGGCTCAAGCGATGCGGTTGGATCCATCCGCAACCCGCCAAGCCGGCTGGAACGTGGAGACGTGGTTGGCGACACCGCCGGGAATGATCGCACCCAACAACGGCACCATCGAATCATCTCAGCCGCCGATCATCGCGGTTCAGCCGGATGCATCGCGCCCTTGGCTGAAGTGATCGAAGCAGGTGACTCGACTCGGTGGACGCCACTTCAATCAGCCGCTCGGCGTTAGCCGCGGTTCTGTCGCACTGAGAACCGTGCCCAACGCGAAACCGATGATTCAAACTTCGGCTGCCGCTTGCTCAAGTGGCCGAGTCGTCTTGGTTGGACGCGCGACGCAGTCGATCCGAAATTGCGGCGAGCAAGTTGGGGTTCCCCGCTTCGCTCCATTCCTGCACGTTGATTTGATCGATCTCGATCGATTCAAATTCGCCCGAATCCGCTCGCCGCAGGGCATCGTACAACCGGTTGGCAATTTCAAAGGGATCACCGGCCGGCGACAGACTCCAAACGTCGGCGTATCCAGGCAACGATACGGCAGGACCGCGGAGTCGGATCCTCAAGATGCGGCTCTTGTTGTTTCCACCGTCGTTTGATGGGGCAACATTTTCGGTCGCCGCAACCAACCGGAGTGGCGTTCGAGGCGAATAGTGCTTGCGATGCAAACCCGGTGAGGCGGCTGGTGCGTTTGATTGAGACTTCAATAATTCCATGTTGGTTGTGGCGGATGACAACACAGGTTCGCCGAACACGGCTTCCAGTTTCGCTGCTGACAGCACGCCTTCGCGAAGGATCGTCGGCGGAGACTTTGGGTCGGCGATCGAGAGCACGGTGGATTCCAATCCGACATCACAGTTGCCACCATCGAGCACCCATTCGACGGAGTCTACCAATCCATCAATCACATGCTCGGGACGAGTCGGGCTGATGTAGTTCGATACGTTGGCGCTTGGGGCAGCGATCGGAAGCGAAACCTCTCTCAGCAATTGCAATGCGACTGGATGAGCGGGAACACGCACGGCCACGGTGTTGCCTCCCGCGGTGACGCAGTCCAGCACCGACTCGGATCGCGGCAGAACCAATGTCAGTGGTCCAGGCCACAAGGAGGACGCTGCTGCGAAACGCCGCCGCGTGATGTCCGAATCCATCGAGACCAATGGATGAACTGCGTCGGGATCGCCCACGTGCAAAATCAGCGGGTTGGTCGCGGGCCGTTGCTTGGCCGCGAAAATTTTCGCGACCGAATCGGGACGATCGCCTCGTGCGGCCAAGCCGTACACGGTCTCGGTGGGCAAACCGATCAACTTTCCATCACGCAGCGCGTCGCTGGCGAGTCGGATGGACTCCGGCGTCGCGGGCAAGATTTTCAGATGGGAAGGGTCGAGATTCATGACACGGAAGTTTGATCCATTCCGGCGGAATGGCAAGATACCGGCGTTCCGTCAAGCCGAATCGTCCGGTGATCGAAATGAGTTCTCCACGTCCTGGTACGTTTTCAGCATTTGATCGAGTTGTTCCTGCAATCGGCCGAGATCGCGGCTGTTGTCGATCGATTCTTCCAGCAGCGGACGCATCCATTCCTGCATCAGGTGGAATTGCCCTTTGACCAAATCCGCGATCACGCGTGGGACTTTGTGTTGAACCAGGATCTTTTGGTCGGGCGGCGAAGCGGCTTGTTGCCGTGAGATGGCTTCGAGCTGACTCGCGGTGGATTCCAAACGGCCCGACATCAATTCGCCCATCGACAGCAACGTTTGACGCAGCGTGTCGACTCGCGAATCCATGCGTTCTTCGGCCGAGTGATCTTCCATCGCGATGGCCTTGGCGATGACTTGCCGAATCGATTCCAGACCATCTCGCATCGACGCGAGTTGCCGGAGGACTTGAGCGGCCTGGTCTTCGCCGTCCATTCCCGCCATCCGAACGCTTTCCACAAACGCGTACTTGATCGCGTCCCAACGTTGTTTCTCTTCCGAAGTCAGAATGCCCATCAGTTCTTTGAACTTCAGGACGTTGGCTTCGTTGTCCGTCGTCAGCGTTTGAGCGTCTTGTTCGTAGTTGCTGATGATCAGCGATTGCAGTTCGGCATCGTTCATCACCGGAGCGACTCGTTCGGCGATCCGGTTCATGTTCCGATAACTGCCCTGCAGCTTGAACGGCGGCTCGGTCCGGTATTCGTCGGCTTGGGCGGCCGAGCGGATGTAGGCGCGGTTGACTCGCAGCACGACATCACGGACTCGCAGCAATTTGCGAGTGACTTCGAACATGTCCCGTATTTGGTCCAAGCTGAAATTGGCTTCCAGTTCGATGCCTTCGACAGAATCCCGTCCTGCCGCAGCGATGATCGCTCGAGCGTCCGATGGCGACGCGTTGGAAAGCGGTGCCAAGGTCACGTTGCTGGTCAAACAGTTCTCGAGGTAACTCATCTCGAACGCGTCAGCCGATTCGCCGATGATCTCGCCCAAGTTGTAAACGTCGGCTCGGTTGGAAAGCATGTCGGGGATTTGGAAGCGATCGCCCGATTCGGTGTACGGGTTGCCCGCCATGACCACCGCGACTCGCCGGCCACGCAGGTCATACGTTCGCGTCTTTCCGTTTCGAACGCCTTCGATTTTTCGTGTGGCATCGCACAAGGAGATGAACTTCTGCAGCAATTCCGGGTGCGTGTGTTGGATGTCATCGAGGTACAGCATTACGTTGTCGCCCATCTCGAGCGCCAAGTTCAAACGCATGACTTCTTCGCGGGCCGCGGCATTGGGGGCTTCCGCTGGATCCAACGACGTCACACCGTGACCGATCGCGGGGCCGTTGATTTTCATGAACACCAAACCCAGTCGGCTGGCGATGTATTCCATCAACGTTGTTTTGCCGTAGCCGGGTGGCGAGATCAGCAGCAGCAATCCCATTCGGTCGGTGCGTTTGTCTTCGCCGACCGTTCCCATCTGTTTGGCGAGGTTGTCGCCGATCAGCGGCAGGTAAACTTCGTCGAGCAATCGGTTGCGGACGAAACTGCTGAGGACGCGAGGTTTGAATTCATCCAAACGCATCGATTCGCGAGCGGACTCGACGCACTCGGTTTTGGCTTGGTGAAGCGAGCGGAATCGCGGCACCACATTTTCGCGGTAGCCACGCAGTCGCGTGATGTATTCGTGATAGTGCAGCGGCATCTCGCCACGTCCGATTCGGGCATGGCTGCCAACCAACCCCGTCAGGCGTTTCGCGACGGGGACGTCGATGACTTCGTTGGCAGGTCGAGCCGTCGTGGTTGTTTTTTTGGCATCCATCGCGGATTGGAAAATCAGCCAAGCCAATTCGTCTCGGTACCAATGCGGTGAGTCACCGGTTTCATTGCTGTCGTCGTTCGCCCGTTTGTTCAGAAACGCGTCGGCCCAGTTGCGAGCCAGCACGAAGGTGTGAACCGGAGAGGCAGTGTTGGGTTTCAGGCCGCCGAGGACCCACCGTTTTTGATCCGACTCGGGAAGCGAGCGAAGGAAGTCTTCGTGCAACGTGTTTGTTTGGCCGCTGATGGCGACCTTGTCGGGTGCCCTCGTCAGTTGTTCAAACAGGTAGTCGGCGATCCGTTCCGGCGTGATCACTTTTTCGAACAGTACAATCCACTCGGATTGATGTTCGGCTGCCAGTTCAGTCAGGTGTTGACGGAATTCGACGGCAGGTTGAGCTTGAGGGAACGCCATCGCGAGCTTGGCAAAGCCCGCGATCCAGTTCTTCATTTTGGTGCGTTGTTTGGTGTCGAGGAAGCATTGCCACCAAAGCTGGGATGCGGTGCGAAGTGATGGAGCGTGACGCAGCAGCCCAATGGACCGATCCAGGTCAATCAAACCTCGCAAGATGATCGCGGTGTCGACATCGTGAACGCCTTTGGCATAGCCTTCATCGAAACGGCCGGCCATGCGTTCGGCGACCCAAGCCGCATTCAACGTTTCCAACTCTTGAATCGATTCCGCTTGGCCGGATTCGAACAGATCCATCGCCAGGAATTCGGCTCGGTAGACGTCGGAGTTCTCGCTGATCAGCGATTGGTTCCAAATGTCGCGGGCGGCGATCAGTCGCTCGTCGTCGATGGGATCGAAGTACTGCGTGCCAGTCAGGTGCAGGCAGAGTTCGTCGCTTCGTAGGACCGTCGTCAGGTCCAGAGGCTGAGTGTTGACCGCGAATTTTCGTTCGCCCAGTCGGATGACATCGCCACCGTCTTCGTAGAGATCTTGGCGATCTTTGAGGCCTCGTAGCGCGTCTTCGCGAAGCGTTTTGAGGCGGCTTTGCAAATCACCGACGCGAACGGCATCGCCGAGTTCATCGAGTTCTTCGATCAGGCTGCGAATCTTGCCGACCATCAAGTCGCCAGCGAAGTACGCAGCGATTTGATCGATCGATTCCATGTTCGAAACGCGATGCTGGATCCCGCTGAGGATCCGTTCGGCGGCGGAACTGAGAGCCTCGGCACGTCGATTGCGTTTTTCAACCAACGCAACTTTTCGCGATTCGAAAGCGCCGTAAACGTCTTCGCGACGAGAGGCGAGCGTTTCGATGAACTCGTCGAATTCGGCGAAGCGACCTTCGAGCTCTTCGAGTTGCACCATGACTTTCGTCAGGTACTCGTCACAACGAGCGGGCGTGTCGCAGACGTCGAGGTAGCCAGTCGTGGTTTGTTCGAGCAATTTCAACTGCGATGCAAATTCGGCTCGGCCTTCGACGCCGATCAGTTCTTGCTTGCGATTTTTCAGCGCACTGCGAACGCGATTGACGGTCGCGAAGACGTCGCCGATCGCATCGATGATGGTGGTGCGCTGAGTCGCGTCGTCGATCTGCAGGTTGCTCACCGTTTCGGTCAGCAATTCCAAATCGGCAGCGGATTGGTCGATCTCTGCTTCGAGTTCTTTGGCTTGAGCGACGCCCTTGATTTCGGGAACGCGGTTATCGGCTTCGGCAACCCGGTCGCGATAAGGTTGCAATGCATCTTCGCCGAGCAGGAATTCGACGCAGCGACGGCTGAGACGATCCGATTGCTCGGCGGTGACCGATTCCAATTCTTCCACGACGGAAAGGTCGACGAACCGAAGTTCACGCAAAGCGATCGCACGGCCTCTCTGGACTCGCAGTTGCGCCAGCGAAGCGACGAACTGGTCAATCGAAGTGAACCGCGAACGCTCGATCTCTTTCAGCGTCGTGTTCGTGTCCGATTGGACCTGGCGAGTTTGCTTGGCGGTGGCTTCGCGAACACGAACGACTTTTTCGTATTCTTCGATCGCCGCTCCCGCCGTTTCGCGAATTTTGCGAAGTGGTTCGGCGAGGTGATGAGTTTCTTCGTTGTCGATCCAGAAGTAGCTGTCGAGGACATCGCCGGACTTCTTGGACAGGTCGATGTACAAATCGTTGTAGCTGTCGTCCTTCTCGATCAGTTGCAGCAGTTCGCTGCACTCGGCCATCCCGCGAACCAAGTCTTTGTTGCCGATTTTGAACAGCAACGAATCGGTTTGGTTCTCGGGCAGGTAGTCTTCGCTGGTGAACGGCGTTTGCCACAACTGAATCGCATGGTGCTTCTGCGGCGTGTCTTGGCCTTTGAAGCAGACCATTTCGCCGGCTTCGAAGAACGTTTGACCGTGGCACACGAGCGGTGTGTCGACCGACTGGCGGATTTGGTTGTAACGCAGTTGGATGTAGGTTCCGTCTTCCACATTGGAAAACAGATACAAGCTGTCTTCGCCGTTGGGCGAGTTGATCGTTCGCTCGTAACGCATGTCGACCAGTCCGTGGTCAAAGCGTTTGAACTCGCCGGATTGCAAGTAATAACCGCCGGGGAAGATCAGACCTTGGTCGCCCGGCAGCATTACGCAGGCGTGCTGGATCTCGTCCAAACGGATCGCTTGGTTGATCTTGCCGTTGAAGATGATGTAGCGAAATTGGTTCTCTTGATACGGTTTGATCTTCAGCAAGACCAAGTGACCGACGATTGCGTAATGAATCTCCGCGTCGTCGAGTTTTTGGTCGAAGTTGTCGACCGGTTCGGCGTAGATGCCTTCGCCGACGCTGGTGTTGTTTTCGACTTTGATCGTCAGGTCACCGCCGACCGTTTCGACGAACACGCGGTCATCGATGGAGATATGCGGGTGCTCACCGTAGTGATGCATGTCCCGCGTTGTCCTCTGCCAGCGAAATTCGTGCTGGTCGGGCAAGCGGACTTCGTGGTCGCTGCGATTGTCGACGTATTGCAGGCCTTCGGGGCTGCGACGCCATTTGAATGATTTGATGTCTCGAGCGGTTTTGCCGACTTGAAACACCATGTGCAAGATCGGGCCGGACACAAAGAACCGCAGGAACGTGGTGTCTTTGTAGAACCGGTACAGCTCGTGGAAATCACTGACGAAGCGATCGTCCATGATTCGCTCGAGTGGCCGTTCATGGAACTCGGTGGATTCCATGCGGTAGATCGAGAACACGTCGGCCAGTTCGATCTCGGTTTTCAATCCGAACTGAACGTTGTATCCAAACAGGAACTCGTCGCCGATCGAGACAATGTCTCGTGGGACGCAGTTGTGTTCGGTCGAGACCCGCTGCGTCGCAATCAATCGCGTTTCGATGTTCCCGAAGACTTCGCCGCGGTCTTCGTTCAGCTTGGCGAGTCGATCGCGAAGATCACCGGCGGCGGTGCGAAGGCGGTTGCGAAGGACTTCGTAGGTTCCGCCCGACAACTGCGAGGCGGCGTCCTTGGAAATCCCTGCATCCGATCCACCATCACCAGCGGAACCAGGCAGCGAAGTCGCTTCGGTGGAAGCGTCCTCAGCCACGATCAGGCCTTCTTCCCGTTAGGCGAGACTTTTTTCGCTGGAACGGTATTGGACTCGGACGTGAGCAAGCGACTGACCTTTTGGTCGGCCACGTTGGCGGTCCCAGCCATGCTGAGCAGGCTGGTCAACTGCGTTCGAACATCGTCGGTGCTGGACATTCCCATCAACTTGGCAATCAAAGCCGCGATGGAAAGGTCTTTCACGCCGTCGGTGTCCAATCCGAACTGTGAGATCAGCTCTTTGACTTGATCGCGGAAGTAATCCGCGTTGCCATCGAAGAACGTATTCTTGACGTCCGTCGCGACTTGGCTGTTGTAGACAAATCGGTCGATCGCTTTGCCGCCTTTGACCGCGGAAGTGATCTGTTCGAAGAATTCTCCGTCGCCACCAACGATGTCGATTCGAGCGGCTTGCAAGGCTTCGCCGATGACACCGGCTTGGCTTTCGGCAATTCCGCGTTGAGCTTCGATCGCAGCAACTTCGACGAACTTCTCTTTCTCCAGTTTGAGTTTGAACTCTTCGTGTTCTTTGCCGACGCCGTCCAGCTTCTTCATCGCTTCTGCTTTCTCGGTGATACCGGTCGCTTCGGCCGTGTATTTCTCGCGAGAAACCTTGGCTTCGGCCATGCCTTCTTTTTCCAGTGAGACGGCTTTGGCCTCTTGGACTTGAGCTTCGGCCAAACCAGCGGCAGCGGCTTGAGCGGCTTCGGCTTCGGCCAGCATCTTCGTTGCGGCGGTTTCTTTTTCGGCCGCGTCGCGTTTGGCTTCGGCTTCGATGCGGACTTTTTCAGCCAGCAACTCGCTGCTTTCCTTCTCGGCTTGAGCCAGCTTGGTTTGTCGGATGAGTTCTTCTTCCGCTTTCATTTGAGCGGCGGTGATTTGGACCGTTTTTTGACGTTCGGCCTTGGCGTGTTCTTCGGTGTCTTTGATCCGTTCTTGTTCTTCGACCACGGCACGTTCGACAGCGACGCGTTCGCGAATCACTTCTTGAATGTTGCGTTTCTCGACTTCGATCGCTTTTTCTTTCTCGACATCGGCGACGCCCACGACACGCATGCGTTCGGTGGCTTCCAAGTCGCGATCTCGGTTGACGCGTTCCAGTTCGACCGCGTCCGTCTTTTCCTTGTTCCGCATTGCGACCAAGACCTGACGAGCCTTGTTCTCTTCGGCGATGCCAATTTCTTCTTCGGTTTGGATGCGGGCTCGTTCGGATTCCAGTCGTTGTTCTTCGCGAACTTTCGCAGCCGAGGCTTGTTCACGCGAAGTGATTTCTGCGATTTCGCGTTGTTGTTTTTCGACCGCTTCGACGCGTTGTCGTTCCAGTTCGAGGATCGTTTCTTCGGCTTCGACGTCCTGCTTCTTCAGCGTCTTTTCTTTGTCGCGGGTGAACTGGTTTTCCTTGACCTTTTCCATCGAGGTCAGTTCGGTGATCTTCTTGATGCCCTCGGCGTCGAGGATGTTGGTTGGACTGAGCATGTCCAACGGCGTTTGTTCCAGGTAATCGATCGCGGCGTCGTCGAGGCGGTAACCGTTGAGGTCGGTGCCGATGACTTTGAGGATTTCTTCTTTGAACTTGTCGCGTTGGTCGTACAGATCGACGAAGTCAAATTGCTTGCCGACGGTTTTCAGTGCTTCGCTGAATTTCGCATCGAACAGTTCACGCAGCGTTTCCAGTTCGCTACAGCGTTTGGCACCGATCGACTGAGCGACCTCTTTCATTTCTTCGGGGCTTTTGTCGACACGCACAAAGAACGCGACTTTGATGTCGGCGCGAATGTTGTCGCGGCAGATCAAACCTTCGCTGCCCTGGCGATGGATCTCAAAGCTTTTCAGCGTGAGGTCCATGAACTCGTATTGCTGGATCAGCGGGATGATCAGCATGCCTTCGCCGGTCACGGCTTTGACGCCGCCGGAACCCGATTTCACGATGGCGCGATCGGGACCGACTTTGACGTAGTAGCTCTTGTAGAAGAGCGCGACGACGATGCCGACGAGGAAAAGTCCCCCGACCAAAATGATCGCCACGTCCGCAGCGAGGCTATCTGTGATGAGAGCAACCAGCATGAGTGTTCTTTCGAGTGATTGACTGCGGGATGATTCGATGACGAATCCCGAAAACATTTTGCCTGTTGGTCAGGCGTGGAATATCAGCCAGCGGGGCGCGCCGAATCACGTCGAAGCCGAAGAATCAGCCCGCACCAGGTAGGTTTTGCTGTTTTGATCATAGTTCACCACCGTGACACGTACCCCTTTTGGGATAATTTCACCACCGGTTCGGACGGAAATCAGCAGAGGGGCCGCATCAGTCGCAAAACGTGCACGACCGAACGATTCGTCGGCTTGCCGGGTTTCGATGGTGGCCGATCCGCCAACCAGGCTGGAGGCGTGGAATTCGGTCGGCGGAACCATGATCCGGTGCAGTGGCCAGGTCGCCATTTTGGTCGCGACGATCCCCAGAACGCCGTTGCGGATCGTCAGCAATCCGCTGGTCAGGAAGTCGGGATCGTAGCGCCGCACGTCGTAACCAAACCACAGGTAAAAGCTGATCACCCAAAACAGGACACTGAAGACCGAAAACCAAACGACCAGCGGCACTCGGTCCAGGTTCATGGCCCGCAAAGTGGCCGCGCCCGCACCGCCAAACCAGTCACCGTGCATGGGTTCGCCGGAAGCGTCCATGCCTAAATCGCCACCGACGTCGCCCGCCAGATCCGGGGCATCCAGATCGGGGATGTCCAAGTCGACATCGACATCCGCGTCGACGCCAAACTCAAAAATGCCCAGCATCGAGACGAGGGCGTAGAGCAGAAACAACGCGGCCAGAACGGTGGCAGGCCACATGGGCCCCACAAGGATGGAGTCGAGCCGTTCGGTCCAAGTCATCGCCAACATGCGTCTGTCTCCTGAAAAGGAATCCTCACGGTTTTCGCGGGGGAAAGAATCTTATCACGTGGCGGGGTTTGACGCCGATGTGGGCGCAGTAATGCCGCAGTCTTGCAAAGAAACGACCTGTTGAATGGTCCGGGAAAGAAGTACAAGCACGCCTGACAACTGCTTCCACAATTTCGCATCTTTTTAATGGACCGAATCCTCAATCCCGCAACGATTCATCGCACTTCTTCCGCTGGTAAAAGCGACCGGAACCTCACCCGAAGCTTGGGTGATGCGGCGTGTTTTGGCGGCATGGTTGGATGCGGTGAAACCTACTTTTCCGCGTTCGCGTTGGCGGTGGGGCTGAGCGAAACCGCGTCGGGTTTGATCGCCAGCATTCCGCTGCTGGTTGGCGGAGTGATCCAGTTGGTCTCGCCCAAGGCCATCTCTTGGATTGGCGGCTACCGACGTTGGATCGTTGCGGGCGCGGTGTTGCAATCGCTCGCGTTTTTGCCGCTGGCGTATGCGGCCTGGACCGGAAGTCTGTCGATCGTGATGTTCCTGTTGATCGCGTCGGTCTACTGGGCCGCGGGCCTGTCGACCGGACCGGCATGGAACACCTGGATCGAACAGATCGTTCCCGTCGCGGGACGCGCTCGATTTTTTTCAAAGCGATCTCGGCTGCAACAGATTTGTACGTTCTCCGGATTGATGGTCGCCGGCTTGGTGTTGCAATGGACGTCCCACCAAGACATGGCGTTGACCGGGTTCGCCGGGGTGTTCTTGGTCGCCGCGATGTTGCGTTTGGTCTCCGCGAGTTTTCTGCACCGGACTCGAAACGGATCGCAGGTTGCAAACCACATCGAGCCTCCTCAGAAAGATGCGGCGGAGAAGCCAGCTGAAGAACGAGTGGACGATCGATCGGCCATTCGGTTGCTGGCTTATTTGGTCGCCATGCAAGTTTTTATTCAACTCAGCGGCCCGTACTTTGTGCCGTACATGCTGGGGCAGTTGGAGTTTGACTATGTCGTCTACGTCGGTCTGATCGCACTCGCCTTCCTCAGCAAAGTCATCTCATTCGCGTTTTGGGGGCGCATCGCGGAAGAGTCTGGTGCGGCCAAGGTGCTGTGGTTCGGCGGCATTGGATTGGTGCCGCTGGCATCGCTGTGGATCGTTTCGACCAACCTGATTTGGTTGGCGATCATTCAGATCCTCAGTGGCATCGCTTGGGCCGCGTACGAGCTGGGGTTCTTCCTGATGTTCTTCGAGACCTTGCCCGCGAAACATCGGACCCGGTTGCTGACCTATCACAACTTTGCCAACACGCTCGCTATTTGTGCAGGGGCCTTGGCCGGAGCCGCGATCTTGGCGTACTGGGGAACGACGTCACAGACTTACTATTACTTGTTCGGTCTCTCGTCGGCCGGCCGGTTGCTTTGCTTGGGATTGTTGGTGGGAGCCGTTCTTCCCAAGCATTCGTTGAAATCGATCGGCATGCGAGTGCTCTCGATTCGTCCCGGGGCGGGCAGTGTGACCGCCCCGATCATTGCCAGTGCCGAAGAGTGAGTTCCGGTGTCCGCCAGTCATGGGCCTCACACTCGGCTGCGAAATGTTTGCTATTCGCGTTCTGATAGCGGATGCAACGTTCCTTCTGGCTTCTGTCTTTCTTCATCCCGGTAGGGATTTTAGATGGTAGCCGCGGGTTGCTGCGTCGCAGCGTACCCCCGGAAAACGAGCGCCCATAAAACTCTCCATCCCGCCGTGGCCAAAGGCCACGGCGGGATGGAGAGTGGCGGCGTCGGGGGCGTGTCCATCGGTGGCGCTATCGCTTACCGAAGGCTACCATCTGATATCCCTACCGGGATGAAAACTTGCGCCAACGGATCGCCACCACAACCCCAACGATTCAGCAGTCCGGCCCAGCGCATTCAAACAGTTACCGGAATGATTGGGTTTCATCCCGTGAGCCAATTCGTTGCTTGGTGGGAGCCGGGTGGATTCGCTCAATGAGCGACTGGCGCGAACGTGCCCTTGGGAGTGAAGACGGTGGCTGAAGAACCGAGTTCGAACTCTTCCACACGAAGGTCACGATCGAGATAGAGTTCCCCGGTTTCGAATCCGTAGAACGAGGGGACGAATGGATCGACGAACGAAACATCGGCCGATTTTGGGACGTCCATTCCGGTGAGGAAGTAGCTGGCGTTGACGATCAAGCGACGAAGGTCTTCGCTGCGGAAATCAACAGCGGCACCGGCGGTGGTGGCCACGCACTGTCCGGTTTCGCCTGACGGGGCCTCGTAAGATTTCAACCAAGCCAGTGGCATCATTGGATCATTCTTTTCATCCACCGGAGGAGCGGCGGCGTCGAGGTGTTTGACAACCATTCCTCGCAGCAAAACCGTAGCGGCGGATTGATCGAGATTGGCAATGCCATAGATGTCCGATGGCGTGTAGATGTCGGCGACGTCGTTGAGTATTGGATGGTTGGCGTTGTCTTCCACGATGACCGCCCGGCCGCCTTCGACTTTGTGTTTGCCGTGGTGCGAATGCCAGTTCTCGCCAACCACGTTGATTCCAAAGTTCGCCCAGTCGTAGTCGCCGTAGTGACCGCTCTTGAAAGCGTGAGTCGCGGTGCGATAGGCGATGATTGGTTTGCCCGCGTTGATGAATTTCAGAATGGGATCGAGTTGATCATCGGGCAGAACTCGCCAACGAGTTGCCAGGATCATCAGGTCGGCATCGTTGAGGGCTTCCGTGCCGGGGATGTTGTCGATTTGGTAAGGGTTGATGCTACCGGATTCTTTGTCGATGGCGAACAAGACCGTGCACTTGAAGCCGTGTGTTTGGCTGAGGATTTTCCCGAGCATCGGGCACGATTCTTCCGAGCGATATTCCTCGTCGCCTGAGATCAGCACAATGTGTTTGCCATTCGCGGTGCCCTCGGCGGGCTCGAACACCAGGTGATCAGCCGCGTGAAGGGACGTCAGAGCTGGAAGAAGGCAAACGGCGAATACGAATGCGGTCGCGGCAAAACAACGCTTTTTCATGGCGGCTCAAGCTTGATTCAGAGAACAGGATGTGGAGGCAATCGGAGCCACATCATATCTCAAGCAAGCCAGTCCCGGGCGGTGAACGCCGCGGCGAATTTTGATCGATCAGTGATCGTCGCGTCCGCGAATGATCGTCTAACGCAACGCGTGTCGCGGGTCGCTGCGTCGTGCTTGATGGCGGAATTCTTCCGCGGCGGCTTCGGGGAAGACCGTATTGATCATTCCACCCGAGCTCAGTTCATAACCGGCCAACCGCCCAATTCGCGGTGCCAATTCAAGACTCCAGTGATGCGTTTCGCCGTCGTTCTGCTCACCAACTGGCGCCGTGTGCAACATCATATTGTAGGCGACACCCGGAATGATCGCTTCTAACCAACGAACGCACCGTAGAACCAACCGAGCAACTTCTTCGTTCATCGAAACCGAAAGGTCTTCGAAGCATCCCAGGTGTGATTTCGTTGTGATTCGAATCAGGAACGGGAATCGGCTGGCGTGAGGGCAATATGCGACCAGCGAATCCGACTGGTGAATGATTCTTTCTTTGCGTTCCAGCTCAGCTTGCAAAACGTCGCACTGCAAACAACGCCCGTGCCGCGCGAAGTGCAATCGCATGCGTCGGTTCACCTCGCGAACGGAATGCGGCAGGTGATTGGACGCGATCAGTTGACTGTGGCTGTGTTGCAAAGACGCACCCGCGTCGCGGCCAACGTTTTTGAACAAGCTGATGAACTGGATGCCAGGTTGTTTTCGCCAGTGACGCATCCGGGACGCGTAGGCGGAGAATGCGAGGGCGATTTCAGCCAGGTTCAATTCGCTGAGTGATCGAGTGTGGCGAGCGGCTTCGATGATGACCTCGTGCCCACCCGATGCGACCTCTTCGACGAACAAAGATTGAGCCAGCCGTGACAGGCGAGATTCTTTTTCGCCTTCTTCGTTGGCGGGTTCTTGTTTGACTTTGCTCTCGGGTTTGATGGCCGGGAACAGATTCGGGACCACGCGAACGGTCCAATCGGCTGATTGCGGAACGACTTCTTCGTCCTCAGACAATTTGGCGGACCAAACCGATGCGGGGGTCAAATGTTCGTTGCCGTGACAAAATGGGCAATCCATCGAAACGTCAGGCTTCGGTCGATGGGATTTGAATTGATCGGGGCGGCGAGCGCGACCGGGAGCAAAGATCGTCCAACTGCCCGAAATCGGATCTTGCCGCGAGCGGCCCGTTTGAACGTGTGACTCATCGGGAAAGTCGACGTGACTGCCTTCCCGATGCGGTTGTTCCAGGATCTCAGCGTCGACCAAGCGATCGACTAAAACCTCGGCGCGTTGGTAGGTCGATTCAGAACTTTGTTTGGTTTTTGCCGCGGGCGAGTTGCTGCGAGAGGGGGCGGCTTTGTCACGTTCGGTTTGCAGATCCGTAACGCTTTGCGTGTCCAATCCACTTTGCTCGGCCGGACGCGAATGCTCAGCAGTCCGGGAGGTTTCGTTCAAAGACGTCTGCCGCGAATCGATGTGGACTCCTGACTGTTGTGTCTTCATCGATTCGACTCGGGATTGTGGGGCCGACGGCAGAGTGGTTACACCTCCCCGCTCAGTATTCGTCCCTGCAATGTAGCAGTCTAGAATCGAGATGCATCCCCATTCTAGCGCATCCGCCACGAAAACGGCGGTCTCTGATTAGTTTCCCGATCGCCTTCGACGATTTAGGGAAATTGTGCGGGCATAAAGCTGAATGTATTGGTCTGCACTTTTCCTCCACGTCCAATCCTGCGACATCCCAAATTCGACAAGATTTTTCCATTTTTCGGGAGAGTGATATCGAAGCTGCAGAGCCCGGTTGATCGCGTGGTCAAGTGCGCCCGTGCTGCTGTCATTCAAGTGAAAGCCAGTGGCGAGATTTGCCGCAACGTTCTCCGGAGTTGCATCCACGATTGTGTCCGCTAAGCCTCCGGTCTTGGTCACAACGCATGGCGTTCCATAGCGAAGGCTATAGAGTTGGTTCAGCCCGCAGGGTTCGTAGTGGCTGGGCATGATGAACATGTCGCTGGACGCTTCGATGCGATGAGCCAGTGCATCGCTGAAGCCGATGTACGCTGCCAATTGATCCGGGTGCAGCTCGGTCAGTTCACGCAATTGTTCTTCGATCTTGGGATCACCGCTGCCGAGCACCACCCACTGCGTCGGACGCGATTCAGCAAGGTGTTGACGCAGCACCGGAAGAATCAGGTCCCAGCCCTTTTGATCAGCCAAGCGACCGATCAAACCCAGCAATGGAACGTCAGGGTCTTGGGGCAATCCCACTTCGGCCTGCAGGGAGAGTTTGTTGTCGATTTTGGCGTCGGCCCAATCGGTGACGCTGTAGTTCCGTTTGAGGTGCGGATCGGTTTCGGGATTCCAAATGCTGGTGTCGATCCCGTTGATGATCCCTGCGACTGGTTGCGAAATGCCTTGCAGGATCGAGTCCAGACCGCATCCATATTGTGGCGTTTGAATCTCGAGAGCGTACGTGGGGCTGACCGTCGAAACGACATCGGTGGTCACCACGCCGGTTTTGAGAAAGTTCAGCTGGTTGTAGTACTCGAACGATTCTGGTCGGAAGTGATCCCAGCTCAGGCCTGTCCATGGAAACGCATCGAATCCGAAGTTGCCTTGGTACGCCATGTTGTGGATCGACAGCATCGTCGCGACGGGCTGAGTCTTGGACGCCTTGTCCGACTCCGCTTTCATCAATGCTGGTACCAGTGCGGATTGCCAGTCGTTGCAGTGCACCAAATCGACTGGATAACCGAGTCGCGTCATCGCGATGATCGCGGCGCGGCAGTAAAAGATGAATCGTTCGGCGTTATCGTGGTAGTCGCCGTTTGCGTCGCCATACAACGACGGTCGCCGGAAGTATTGCGGTTGGTCGATGAAGTAAACCGGGACGTCGGCCGAATCCTCTGGATCGTTGGGATCTTTCGGTAGCTGGCTTTTTAGCAGGCGACATCCAATCAGCTTTTGATCGGACATTGGGACCGCGAAGCTGATGTCGGTCGTTTCGATCGGTTGCAACGAACGTTCGATCGACGAAAAAGCGGGCATGATGACCGCACAGCGGTGGCCTTGGGCGGCAACCACTTTGGGCAGCGTGCCGCAGACGTCGGCTAATCCACCGGTTTTCGCGAATGGGACAGCTTCGGTCGTCAGGTAGACGATATTCAAGGCAACGGTGGGGTTCTACAAGGTTGCGAATCTGGAAAAACATCGGGACGAAGAACATTCGTCGAAAAGGCATCCGGTGTCGACGTGACAGACAGAATAAACTAGGTCAAAGTTCTATGTGATGCCGGTTGAACCGGTCTGCCGTACCTTCTTCTCGTCGCCATGCCGCTGCAACTTGTTGATTTTTGGAAACGGATGGTCCAAAGCGGACTCGCCGACGCCTCCGTCCCACCAATCTGGGCCGCCGATTTCGCGAACGATCACGGGGGACAACCGCCTTCGGATCCCGCGTCACTGGCGTCTTGGCTGGTCAAAACCGGGCGTGTCGCGAAATATCCGGTCTCACGGTTGTTGCGTCATACCACGTGGGAATCTGATTTCCCTGACACGCCGATCCTGCGGATTCCGCCGCTGACGCTGGTCGCAGCCGATAAAACGGCTCCTTTTCCGTTCTCTGATTGGCAAACGGTGGTTTGCGACTCTCCGCAACCTGGTGGAAAGCCGAATTCCGGTTGGTTGCGACAAATCGATCCGGCTGGGTTGCCGGCCGAAGCCGCTGAGAATTTGCGTTCGCATGCCGAGCTGACGCATCCGTCGTTGCAACCCATCGAGATTTTGCCGTTGCGAAACGGTCCGCTGGGAGAACCCATCGGCGGCCGTCGCGATTTCGCAGGTGTGTTCAGTTCGTTGCCGGCTGGGAAATGCTTGGATCCGCCGAAGCAACCCAAATCGGTCCAACAGATAGTTGCCGGGATGAACCCGCTTTGCGACGCGCTGACCGCGATGCACTCGGGCAAAATGGTGCATGGGGAAGTTCATCGCGATCGCGTCTGGATCAGTGAAACGGGTCAATGGAGTTTGCTCCGAGATCCGTTCGCGTCGCTGGCAAATGCGGCTGGCCAAGGTGGCAAACTCAATCGAGATGCTTGGCTCGAGTCATCGCCAGATTACCAATCGAATTGGTCTCCAGAACGGCTCGCTGATTCCGCCGGTCACACGCTGACGGTTTCCGATGATGTCTTTTCGCTGGGGTGCTTGGGATATGAATTGCGATTCGGTCGACCGGCATTTGAAGGTCCGTCACGAACGGCGCTGCCTTCCGAGTTGACTACCGCGGTTGGGCAAGGTGCGACGGGCGATCCATTGTGCCGAGTCTTGGCGGCAGCTTTGGCGAAGGATCCAAACGCCAGGTTCGCAAGTGTCGACCAGTTCGCTCAAGCGTTGAAGGTGGCCGCGTCGGCGACTCCAGAAGAGGCAACCGTCCAGCAGCCAGTTTCAGAGAAACAACCACCAGCCAAAAAGCAGGCACCGGTAGAGAAGCAGGTACCAGTTGAGAAACAGGTAGCAATCAAGAAGCAGACACCAGTTAAAAGCTCGACCGACGCGGACAAGCCTGTGGTAGTTGAGGCAGCGGTTGCTAAGGCAGTGAATGTTGAGGCAGGCAAGCAAGCGACTGCGCCGACCAAGCCCAAAGCGGATCTCAAAAACGAGTCCAAGCAAACCACTCAAACGGCAGACGCATCCAAGCCAGTGCCTGCACAAAAACCGCCCACTGAACCAAAGCGTTCAGTGGAACCAACGCCGAGCACTCCATCCGAGAACGAGGAGCAACCGGCGTCCGTGAAGACTGGAGTCGCGGAACCAGAAGTAGCAAAGACGGAAGTGGTGGAGGCAGCTGCCGCTGCGACGTCAACGACTGATGCTAGCGAACCGGCCACAACGCCAATCAAACCTGAAGCTGAAGAGACAGTTGCTGGCTCAGTTGCTCCCACACGCCGCCGACGAAAGCGACGCAATCAAAAAGCTTGGTACGGGATCTATGCGTTGTGCATTCCTGTGTTGGTGCTGGTCGTCGTGTTGGCAACGCGAGACAAGACTCCGCGAGAGATTGCCAAACGAGTCCGTCCGCCGGTCCCCAAGTTCATTCCTCGCGTTTCGAGCGACACCGACCGACCAACGACGCCTGTTCGCTCGCCCGCTCGTCGGCCTGAGCCATCCACCACCGGCATTCAAGTCGTCGACAACGAACAAATGCTGTGGGCGCCGCCGGACTTGCAAGCCGATGGCGAGCAGGTCAGTCGAGCCACCGGCTTGTTGCCTCCCGGTCCAGCGGCGGTGGTGACGATGGATTGGCAGCGACTTCATCAGCTCCAACTCTTGGAGTTGTTCGGTCCCGAAACGCAGGGATGGTTGGAGACGTTGAACCAATGGACTGGCGTGTCGTCCGACACAATCTCTCATGTCGCATTGGCTTGGTTCCCCGGACAAGAAGGCGTGCCCGAAGTCGCCGCCGCGATTCGATTGAGCGAGCCGAAGTCGTTGGAAACGTTGCTCGACGCCTGGGACGCTTCCGCCGCGCGTGGTCCCGGCGGCGAGACGATTTACGCCGGCGACACTCGCGACGCCTTGGCGTACTATCCAATGTCCAAAGGGCGTCCCGCCGAAGCCGCTGAAGATCTGGTCGACGCATTCGCCGTCGGTTCCATTGCTCGCATCGGTGAAGTCGCCGAGATGGGCGGTGCGCCGGTTGTGTTGCCTCGACTACTGGAAGAGCTGTGGCAGTCCGCGCGACCCGATGATGCGATTGCATTTCTGACCCAGCCCAATTTTCTGGTGAGTGATGCGAGGCGTTGGATGGACGCGACATCGCCGGCTTTGATTCCCTGGATTCGACAAAACCTGCTGGCTGATTGCGGAGGTATGTTGGTTCGGGTGGCATCGACGTCTGAGAATTCTTCCGATGATGCGTCGGCTGATCCAGCGGGATCGTACGTTGAGGTTCGCTTGGCATCGGCACCCGGCGTCAACCCAACCGATTTGGCAACGCCGCTTCGCGAACAACTCGACAACGCACCGCGATGGGCAGAAGACTTCCTGGTGACGCGGGACATCGATCCGTCGTGGCGTTTGCTTGCCGCGAGACTTCCATCGATGTGGGCGTTCGCAGAAGAAAACGTGCGTGCCGGTCGCGTGGACCGAAATGTGGTTTGGAACGCGTACCTCCCGCCACTCGCGTTGCCGCAATTGACGTTGGCAACGTTGCTGGCAACCAACACGACGACCCAACCAGTGTCCGTGTCGATGGCGAACAACCAAACCAAACTGTCGATCGATGAGATGCTTGACCGGAAGATGTCGGTCAGCTTCGACCAAGAGTCGTTGCAGTTCGCGGTCGACACGATCGCCGAAGAGTTCAATCGCGATTTGTCGTCGGACAATCAACTGCCACCGATCGAGATCATCGGCGGCGACTTGCAGAAGATGGGCATCACCCAGAACCAACAGATTCGCGACTTTGCAAAGAGCGACGTTCCATTGCGAACCGTGCTGACGGATTTGGTTCTGGGAGCCAACCCGGACCGAACCGCAACCGGACCGGACGATCCCAAGCAGGCTTTGGTGTGGGTGGTGAAACCGGACAAATCGGCGATCTTGATCACGACACGTTTGGCGTCCGACGGCCAGTACGAATTGCCATCCGAGTTTGTCCGCCAAGCGAGTCCATGACCGCTTTCGTTGCATCCACTCGCGCTGGGTGAAGCTCACGTCACTCAAGGCCGGCAGGTGTTTTTCGCCGGGGCACGCAGGTTTTTCAACTTTATCCGTGAACTTCAAACTTTTTGTGTAATGGGATCGCTGCCAGCGGTACCAACACAAATAGAGAGACTTCTTACGGATCCCCTGAGCGAGAGCTACTGGTGCAAGAAGAGGATGCCAAATCGCTATTCATTGATTGGCTGGAGAGGCACAAAGCTTCGGTCGTTCAGGTAGCGCGTGCTTACACGCTTGGCAGTGAAGAAAGCCAGGATCTCGCTCAAGAAATCTTGCTTCAGGCATGGCATTCGTTGCCTCGTTTTCAGGGGCAAGCCAGTCCGGCAACATGGTTTTATCGCGTCGCACTGCATACTGCGATGAATTGGCGACGCAAGGATCAACGTCGAAGGACGTGTCAGCAACCATTGCTCGAAGTGCAAACCATTCCATCCGAATCAATCGATTCCAGCCAACACGCTGAGCAGCGTGAAACGCTGGAGCAACTGTACAAGGCCATTCATCAGTTGCCGAAATCCGATGTCGCGTTGGTGCTGCTGTACTTGGACGAATTGTCCTACCGCGAAATGGCCGGCGTGCTGGGGATATCTGAGAGCAATGTCGGAGTGAGACTCGGTCGTGCAAAGAAAGCACTCGCCGAATTGCTGAACGTCGAAGTCGCGGAGGCCCAGCACCATGAATCTTGATAAGTTTCAAAGAGCTTGGAAGGCCGATGCATCGGAGTTGAAAGTGACATTCGATGCCGAGTTGCTGTCGCAACAGGTCCAGCAGTCGCATGACCAATTTCGCAACATCATCTTCTGGCGAGATGTGCGTGAAGTCGGCGTGTCACTGCTGATGATTCCGATCTGGTTGGCCATGGGCATCGGCATGTCGTTGCCTTGGTCGTGGTGGTTGACTGTTCCGGTGTTGCTTTGGATCGCTGGCTTCATGCTGATTGATCGCAAGCTGCATCCCAAGGCGCCAAGCGATCCTGGTCAGCCACTTTTGTTTTACGCAAAAGAATCGCTGACGCAGGTCGAACATCAAATTTGGTTGTTACGGAACATCTTCTGGTGGTACCTGCTTCCGTTCACCATTTCGCTGATGGCGTTCTTCATCCATGTCGCATGGAACACCACGGGGACTTGGTGGGGATGCATCCTTGTGACGACACCGTTCGGGGTGTTTCTTTTTTATCTCTACCGCAAGATTTATCGACTCAATCAAAAAGCGGTCGATGAGCAGCTTCAGCCGCGGCAAGAACACTTGCAGAGGATCGTGGCAAACCTGGAAAGTGATGATGCAAGCGACGGCGGCGAGGTCGATGACCTGGTCGAGCTGGTCTCGTCGCTTGTTGTGGACGAACAAACGTCAGGGGACATTCCTGGCGGGCAAGATTGGGGCTCATGGTCTGAGAATTGGAACCGGATCGTGCCCTCGTGGTGGATGGCAGCGATGATTTTGGTGCCAACTTTGGTGGGAGGGTACTGCGGATATCGGTTTAGTTTTTCGCAAGCCGGTCCGGTGTTCTTTCAGTCGGTCGTCGCCGCTGTCATTCCGTTTGAAATCATGTTCTTCGGACGTTGGTACCTCATCTCCAAACGCTCCAAGGAGAAACCACCGACGGATTCGGTTGCAAAGCAGATTGGTGCTCCGGCGATCTTGGTGCTGATCCTGATCTTCGTGATTTCCACCCTGGCTGTCGCAGCTGTCTTCTCTTTTGTCGGGCACGCGCGATCGGGAGGATCGTCTGATACGGAAGCCGTCGTTGTGGCTGATTCTCCCGTGAACGCAGGCACGTACGCCAAGGTGGCTCCGTTCTCAGACGTGCGTTGGGAAGGCGATCTGCCAACGATTCGTCTGACGGACGGTTGGGCTCAGCTCAATTCAATCGATGGGATCCCAATCCAAGACATCATGTCATTTGCTAACGAGCAATATGGATCGACGGCACGCAAACGCTTCACCGAAGACTTCGTGGAGGTGGTTTCAAAGATGGGGCACGATCTGGATTGGGAAGTGGAGCTGGAACTTCAATTCCCAGACGGCGAGGTCAAAACGGTGCGAGAACAAATGACCTTGGTCTATCAACGATTGGCCGCCTTCAATCTTCAAATCCGGACTCAATACAACCTTTCACAAGAAGAGCCCGACGCCACGGAATAGCGTCATGACAGTCGGGCTCCAGCGATGAGTCTGCTAGATGGGCATTCGAATCGGATGGAGCTGAATTCCAACCATTCGCATAACGATTTAGAAACCGTCGGAGTCGATGACTTCGCCACCATTGCGGCTGCCGAGGGCGTTGTAGATTTCCGCATCGATTTCTTGCGTGATCGCACGCACGCTGCCGTCGCACAACGCGAATTGAGCGAGTCCGACGTGGGGAGCAGAGAGCCCTTTGTCATCGCCATCGAGTTGGTTTGGACGAAACTGAGTTTCGAACAGCACCATGTGACCATACTCACCACGCTTTCGAACGCCAATTGGGAGACGCCGAACGAACCGTTTTTCGTGCGTTTCAAACTCGATGATCATCAAACGCTCACACCGGATGGAATCACTCCGGTTGCCATGCTTCATCGAAGAAGCCCGCCGCGATGACCTTGCCTGGGTCGCGGAAGGTCGAGCCTTCGCTGACATTCAAGATCGCCCAGTCGGGTAGCTTGGGGGTCTGGCGTGCGTTGTTCAAATAGTCGTATTCGCGAAACGTGAATCCGCTGTTGATCACGACGTAGTGATTCGGGCTTTCTGGGTTGGGGTAGATCATCACTGGCACGTGCCCTGCCCCGTCGACCTCATTGTTTCCAATGCGGATTTGTTCCTGGGTCCAGTTCAGTGGCAGTTTGGATAGCAGCTTTGCAATCACTTGATTGCTGGTGGCATCGCCAAACAAAATCACGTTTTGATTCGCCATCATGGCCGCATCGACTTCCGTGTCTTGGATCACACGAATGTCACCTCGGAAGTGCAATCGCCAATGATCCATGGCGTGTTTCGATTCCTCTTGAATCCACTTTTCGACGATCGGATCGGTGGAGGTTCCCGATGGCATCACGAAGACAAATCGGTCCATGAAGGCATCGTCGATCGGCCCTTGAAGCCCAGGCCGCTTGCGAAGCGAAGTGGAGTCTTCGGTGGCGATTTTCCATTCTCCGTCGTACATGAATTCGGCGGCGAAAGAACGATCGGATCCCACCATGGGGTCGTTGCTAGCGTCGGTGACGTGGTTGCCGTTGATCATCACGCCCACGCGTCCGTTGGGTTTTCCAGGCCACTGGCCTGCGTCGAAGTTCAGTCGCAGTCGAGTCGCGTTTTCGCACTCGATCTCAATCTGTTCGCTTGAGTCAGCGGGATGTCGTATCACCGCTGCATCAACGGTGGCCGGTGACCAGTGTTGTTGCATGCCAGTGACTTCGATCCAGTGCATCTTCGAATACCGCAACGTCATGGTTGTCAGGTGGACGTTGCGGGGAACGCCGGGCTGAATCTGTTGTTCGATCAAATTCAACCGACGTGCGATTTCTTGCTTAGCATCGGGATGGATCTTGTGAGCGGTTTGAGGACCGATCAAGTGCACCAAGTCGATGCCGTGTTTCTCCAGTTCTGATTCCATGACATCAGCGGCCTGCTTTTGTCGATCGATTTCGCCGCTGTAGGCGATCGTCGGCAGGTTTCGCAGATTGGCCGCCCACGGTGGGCAATCGTAAAGTTGCCACAATGTTTTTTGGTGGGAGGGAGCGGTCCCGGCGGCGTCTTCGCCTTGGAACACTTTCAAGAACAGCTGCGTTTCGGAGAATCCTGCGCCGGGCGTGGCAGCAAAGAATCGATCGGCATAGTGCGTCGCGAATTGCCAGCATCCCGCGCCACCCATCGAAAACCCGCGAATGGCAATGCGTTGATCATCGATGGCAACGCGGCGCTGAAGGTAGTCGATCAATTCCAGAACATCGACTTCTCCGGCGAACTTAAACGCGTTGCTATAGCGGCCGTATGGATGGGCGACGATGGCGGATTGGGGCATCGGTTCGTTGCCCGTTCGGTATCGGTCTGGCCGGTTGCTGTGTTTGTTCAGAAACGCCAACTCAGAAACCTTTTCGCCTCGGCCGTGCAGCCAGACATCCATTCGGATCGGCAACGTGTTCACGACGTTCACGTTTGCTGGAACGACCACACCGTAGGGTTGAAACGAATCGTCGATCTTGGATCGATAGCCACCTGCAATCAGTTGCTTTTCGTTGCTCGTTTCCAGTCCCACCACCTCGGCCCAGGAGGCACCGGCGGCGATCCGGTCGATTCGTTCGTTGGCAATTTCCAACAATCGATCGGCGTCCGACAATGCTTTGGGCGAGTAAAAAATGGATTGCTCGATCGTCATCTCCACCGCACGAGGGAACACCAGGACTTCGGGTTCGAGATCGATCAATCGAGCCAGTGCCGTTGATCCTTGTTTGTCCGTTTTCGCGGCGTCGACCAATTGCTGCCAGCGTTTCCGAACCACGGCGGCTTTAGCTTGCAGAGCATCCACGGCTTCCGCGTCGACTTCGATTCCTGCCGGCGGAATCGGACGAACGTTTTCGGCTTGGTTGTCAGCCGGTCCATCAGCCAGCACCGGGGCCGCCGATGCGATTGCGAGACATCCGAAGGCAACCAGTCCACGAGTCAACACCAGAGCCATTTCAGTCAAATCCGCCAAGAGTCAAAATTCAAAAGGGACCATCGGTCTACGAAGGCCACAGCATACATGGGAGGCCAATGCGAAACCTGACGATCGCGAGAGTGCATTCGTGGCGTCGGCTGAGTCAGGTTTGGGGTGTTGTGATCGCGTTTCCGCTCTCAGTCCGAACCGTACTGATCGAGCCACTTCTGGATTTCGTCGGTGTCCAGCATCGCGTCCAGGGTTGGACCGCTCGAGGCCGCTTCGTCGGATGATTCACCAGATGGGCTGTCGGACTGCTTGGGACGTTTTCGTTTGGAATTCGCTTTCGGAAGCTTGGCCATTTGGATTTGCCCATCCAATAACGCGTCCAACCAAACATCGGAATCAATTGGCAACGCTTTCTTGCGTTTGGCGGCGGCATGCAGACGATGATCGGAGGACACCACCGTCAATGACTTTGGATTTGGATGTTGGAAGATCAGTTCTTCGATCAAGTCGTCCGCTTCTGGGTAGCCGACCGCGAAACGAACATCCATGTCGGCGAACGACATTCGATCGCTCACGCCATGTGGCGGATTGCGAGCGTCAAAGACCACGCACGTGCGAGTGCGAATGATGTCGGTCAGATGTTCCGACAATCGGTTGAGTAGCAACTGACGTTCGTCGTGCAACCAATTCGTGGATGCACCACGCGAAGGTGGAGCCACCGGCCCGATCACGTTGTATCCATCGATGAGCAGCAGTGGGAACATGTGACATCGATGCCGGGAGTTGAGTCAGTACGCTTCGGGTTGTTTCCAAACGACGAGCAGTGTTCGGAACAAAATTCGAATGTCGAGCGAGAGGGACCAAGAACGAATGTATTGGTGATCGAAATGGATTCGCTGTTCCATTTTGTCGACCGTTTCCGTCTCGCCGCGACAGCCGTTGACCTGGGCCAGTCCGGTGATTCCCGGTTTGACCTTGTGCCGCATCATATATCCACGGATCAAACCGCGATATTGTTCGTTGTGGGCGGAGGCGTGAGGTCGCGGTCCGACTAACGACATCGACCCCTCAATCACGTTGAAAAGTTGTGGCAGTTCGTCCAGGCTGGTTTTCCGAAGGATCGCTCCCAGAGGGGTGATTCGAGCGTCGTTGGCGGTGGCTTGTTTGACAACGGCACCATCGTCGCAAGTCGTCATGGACCGAAACTTCCAAACCCGAATCTCTTGTCCGTCCAACCCGTAACGACGTTGTCGGAAGAAGACTGGACCGGGTGAGGTCAGCTTGACTGCCGAGGCGATGGCCAGCATCGGAACAGAGATCGCGAGCAATCCTGCGGTCGCGATGATCAGATCCGCCGCTCGTTTCGCGACGCCATCGATGCCAAACATGGGTGATTCAGTGACACTGACGGCAGGCAATCCGCCGACTTGTGTCCAGCGAGCGTGAAGCAACTCAAACACAAAGAAATCGGGGACGATGTACACCGACGCCGTCGAGTCGCTCAGTTCGTCCAGCAAATATCGGATTCGTTTTTCGGCTCGCATCGGAAGCGTCACCAGCACCGTTTCGACTTCGCCCGAACGTGCCGCCGCGATCAGGTCATTCAAGTCGCCTTGAAGATTAGTCGCGGGCTCTGTTGTGGTTGAATTCAGTTCGCCCGAGTCACCTTCGTCGGATGCATCATCGTTTGCCTGTGCATCGCGGGTCAGATTGCGATCGTCGTAGAAACCCGCGAATTGCAAACCGAGTGATGAGTCTGACTCGATGTTGGAATGCGTTTGGTGACCCAGCGTGTTGCAGCCCGCGATCGCGACGCGGCGAACACCGACGCCGCGACGAAGCAATCCGAATTGCACGATTCGCAAACACATTCGTGAAAGTCCGATCATGGCGGGACAAAGCACGCACCAAGAAAGAATCACGGATCGGGCAAAGTATTGGCCGTAGCGAGTGGCGAACGCGATGACTCCTAGAACCAGGATCGTCATCGTCCATGTTGCCAGCACTCGAATGATTTCGCTGTCGGTGCAGGCGCGGCGGTCGCCCCGCTGCAGTCCCGTCAGTTGGCTGCTGAGAAAGAACACGATGACCGCGATCAAACCCATTGCGAACGATGCATCATCGACATGACCTCTCGCAGCGAATTTGACCATCACCAAAGATGCCAAAATCGATGCCGAATCCAGGCACGGTTGGACAAAGTCATACCAGTGCCGGCTGCCCAGGATGGACACCGATTGAGGTGAATCGGCGGACTTCGACGATGCAGGCGGAGCGTCCGAGTGAGTTGACGGCATGGTCGGTGTACAAAGAGGAAGTGAATGACCGCTACCAACGGCCTGATTTCCCCAACACTAGGTTGCGAACCCGTCGAGCCAGTCCATCCCCAGGTCCAACCACGTCGCTTGATGCGTCAAAGCTCCACTGCTGATTCGGTCCACGCCAGTCGCAGCGACATTGCCGATCGTATCAATCGTGACGTTGCCGGATGCTTCCAAGTCCAGCGTCACACCCAGCTCATCTCGTCGAGCGACCGCGGTGCGAAGGTCGTCCAGTGTGAAGTTATCCAGCAGGACGATGTCGATGCCAGTCATCGCGACTTGTTCAAACTGTTCCAGCGTGTCGACTTCGATTTCTACCATTGGTGGAGCGACCAAATGATTGACGCTGGCTCCCCGCATCGCCACGGCTCGCGTTGCTGCTTCGCCGGCGGTCAGTTTGGACGACGGATCATTCTCACTGCGACCAAGGGCGAGGTGGTTGTCTTTGATCAGAAACCCATCGTACAGACCGGTTCGATGGTTGTGCCCGCCACCACACCGGACCGCGTACTTTTCAAGACGGCGCCAACCAGGTGTCGTTTTGCGAGTGTCATAAAGTCTGGCGGAGTGTTCTCCGATTGCTTCGACGTAACGTCCCGTGAGCGTCGCGACCCCGCACAAACGCGAAAGGATGTTGAGCAACACGCGTTCGCTGGTCAGCAGGTCTCTGGCGGAACCCGTCAGACGCACGATCGGTTCACCGGGAACCAACGGAGCACCTTCTTCGATCAAGACCTCCACCTCCAGATCCGCGTCAAACTCATCGACGATCCACGGTGCCAACGCGATTCCCGCGGCGATGCCAGTGCAGCGTGGAACGATTTGGCATGCGCCTCGACGCTCGGGGACGATCATCGCGACGGTGGTCCAGTCGACTGCGATATCCAAATCCTCGGCGATCGAAAGGCGAACCAATTGACGCAAGTCATTTTCGAGGGCGTCGTCGAGTTGGACGGGGCGATAATCCATGGCGTTGATTCGATCGAAGTGGAGCAGTTTCACGGTCAATGTTTCCCGCATTGTTTCGGTTGTCGACGATGCCAGCAATGCACCACAACGCGGAAAGCAGGTGAAAACGGTGTTCATCCATTGATTGTCACCAAATCGCGGTTGCCAATGGGTGGCAGGATTTTCTACAAGCCGAACTTGTCCTTTTTTTTCCGTCGCGAATTGGGGTCACCATGCCTTCGCTCTGCCATCACATCGTCCCTCGTTGTTCCGTTTGGATTGCGTTGGCGATTGGAGTGATCTCCATGGCATCGCCGACGGTGCATGCGCAGGTACCGACGCGAGCCGAAGTGGACGCTGCGAAAGCGGTGCCTTTGCCATCGGATCCGGCAACGGTGATGGCGGTTGTCGGCCAAGGCCGCATCCTGCTCGGGGAACTCAGTCCCAAGGTCGATTCGCGAATTTCGCAAGTCCTCGCTCAAACCAACGAAAAAGTCCCGGACGACCAATTGCACTTTGTGCGTTTGAAGATGACTCGTGGACTGTTGGCTCAAACCATTCAAACACGCATGCTTCGCGAAGCATTTTTGCTGGATCAAGTTGGCACCGCAGCCGCCGACAAACGTCGCGAAGCCGAAGCGACGATGTCCGCCAAAGCACGCCAGATGTTTTACGAAACAGAACTTCCCAGCCTGAAGAAGAAGGCGGGGGTGGACTCCAACGGCGAACTCGATGACATGCTTCGAAAAGAAGGTTCGTCGCTTGCACTTCGCCAACGCGAATTCATGGATCAAATGCTGGGCCACTTGTACATTCGTGGCAAAGTCAACAAAGACCCTTCCGTACCGCTCGCGGAGATTGTCGAGTACTACCAAACGCATCGCTCGGATTACGAGCACAAAGCGCGTGCTCGTTGGGAACAATTGACGGTCATGTTCAGCAATCATCCTGATCGACAAGCCGCGATGAAGGTGATTTCAGACATGGGCCGCGAAGCGTTGTACGGCGGTAGCATGCAAGCCGTCGCAAAAGCAAAAAGCGAGGAACCATTTGCCAGCTCAGGTGGTTTGCACAATTGGACAAACCAAGGTTCTCTGGCCTCGACGGTGCTCGATCAAAAGATCTTCACCTTGCCCACCGGCAAGATGAGCGAAATCATCGAAGACAAGGACGCGTTTCACATCATTCGCGTTTTAGAACGAGAAGACGCAGGAGTTTCGCCAGTGGGTGAACTTCAGGACGATATCTCTGAGGTCCTTCGCCAGAAGAAGATCCTGGCGGACCAAGAAAACGTGATGAAAGAAGTTCGGAGCCGAGTGCCAGTTTGGTCGCTCTATCCCGAAGACTTCCCCGGTGCAAAACCGCTGATGCAGGTGTCCGCTCGGCCGGCACTGCAAAGGTAGGCGGAATGACCGATTGCTCAGAACGCACTCGCGCGGCATCGCGACGATCCGGCAACCGATTCCGCCCTTCGCATCGTCGTTGTGGCGGTGGTTTGCAGTGGATGATGATTTGCTTGTTGGCGACTCTGTCGGCTGGTTGTGGTCAGCTCGCGTATCGACTTGGAACTGATTTTCCACCTCAGTACGTTCCCAATCCGTTGGACCTGCCGCCGGTACCCGCCGACTTCCTGTGGTTGCAGGTGGTGGATGCCGTCGACGACGTGTTCAAGATCTCTCGGGAGCAACCGGTGGTCAATCAGCCCGGTGCTGTTCTCGAAGGTCGATTGGAAACAAGCTACAAAGTTGGCGGTTCAATTCTCGAGCCTTGGCGGAAAGACAGTTCGCCTGGATTTGAACGGCTGCAAAGCACGTTGCAGTCCATCCGCCGTCGCGCGATCGTCCATGTTCGGCCGCACTCGAACGGCTACTCGGTTGAGATCATCGTTCAGAAGGATTTGGAAGACACAGACCGGACTCAGTACGCGACGGAAACCACCGCCGGACAACGCCACGACGGTTCACGAACCAGTCGCGTTGATGACTTCGATGACAATCCGCAAACGCTCGGATGGATTCCGCTGGGGCGCGACACGACGCTGGAACAGATCCTGTTGCAGGATATCTTCCGCCGTGTCACGCAAAAGGATTCCCCAGGGTTGCTGAATCACTGAGATCAGCAGAGGTACCAGGACTTGCCCGATCACCCCGAGCGAAGAGGGCGTGCAGCTTGTTGACACAGGTATTAACGCTGCTTTCGCACACCGTACCTCTCCCAAAACGAAGTTTGGGGAGAGGGCGAGCGACGCCGTTCAGGCGTACGCGAGGGTGAGGGCCGAGCACGGGATATGGCGCGCACTACCCTCCCCGGAATTCTCACTGAACGCTCGCATTCCGACCCTCCCCAACTGCGTTCAGGAGGGTGATTTCAACCTTGTGAGCACGGCACTTCAAAACCGCACGACCTCTGCGCGGGCGGGGTTCGCAAGACGTCACGAACACAACACTTAAAAACTGCACGAACTCTGAAAACATGGTGGATGAAACGTCGAATCCATCAGTTGAGGATTCGTTGTCTCATTCACCACGTTCGCAGTGGATTGCATCTTCGCAGGTTTAGGCCTTGGCCGCAGTGACGAGTGCTTTGTCGCTGATGTCTTTGCGGCACCAGGCACCCTGCCAGCGAATTTTTCGAACGGCTTTGTAGGCCTGCAGTTTCGCGGCGCTGATGGAATCGCCCATCGCCGTCACACCGAGGACGCGGCCGCCGGTGTTGACGACTTCGCCATCGACTCGTTGCGTCCCCGCGTGGAAAACTTTGACGTCTTCCATTTGGTCGGCGGTTTCGATCCCCGTGATCGCGTGGCCTTTTTCGTAGTCGGCTGGGTAGCCTTCGCTGGCCATGACAACGCAGATCGCAGGTCGCGGGTCGAATTCGAGTGGACCGGTTTCTTCGAGCTTGCCATCGACAACGGCCTGCATGACTTCCACGAGGTCGGTCTTCAAACGCATCAGCAGCGGTTGGCATTCAGGGTCGCCGAAGCGAACGTTGAATTCCAAAACCTTGGGGCCGGCGGGGGTCAGCATCAAACCCGCGTACAGCACACCTTTGAATGGACGGCGCGACCGTTTCATCGCATGAACGACGGGGACCAGGATGCTTGATTCCACTTTGGCGAGCGTTTCTTCATCCAGCACAGGGGCGGGGCAGTAGGCTCCCATGCCGCCGGTGTTTGGACCGGTGTCGCCATCGTTGGCGGGTTTGTGATCTTGTGCGGGCGGCAATGTCACGATGGTTTCGCCATCGGTAATCGCCAGAACGCTGACTTCGGGGCCGGTCAAGCGTTCTTCAATGATCAACTCTTTGCCAGCGGCACCGAACTCTTTGCGAGCCGCAATGCGATCGATCGCTTCCAAGGCTTCGCTGCGAGTGTCGCAAACGACGACGCCTTTGCCAGCGGCCAAACCATCGGCTTTGACAACGACATTGACCGGATCGGTTGGTTCACTGAATCGATCTTTGATGTAGCGTGATGCATCATCGGCGTTTCGGAACGTTCGATAGTCTGCCGTCGGAATGTCCGCGGATCGAAGCAGGTTCTTGCAAAAGACCTTGCTGCCTTCCAGTTCCGACGCGGCTTTGCTGGGGCCGAACGCTCGCAGGCCGGCATCGGTCAACGCATCGACCAATCCAGCGACCAAGGGAGCCTCGGGGCCAACGATGACCAATCCGACGTTGTTCTCTTTCGCGAATTGGATCACGGCATCGTGATCGGCCGGATCGATGTCGACATTCGTCGCATCGACGCCGGTCCCAGCGTTGCCGGGGGCAACGAAAACATTTTGTACGTGTTGGCTCTGTTTGACTTTCCATGCCAAGGCATGTTCACGTCCACCGGTGCCGACAATCAGCACGTTGTATTTACTCATCGAGTGGTTTGACTCGCAGGTTCTTGAAGTAGGCTTTGCTATCTGGGTCGTGGGCTTGCAAGGCAAACGTGCCTTCGCCCAACCGGCGTTCGAAGCTTTCTGAAAAAGCGTTCTGGTCGCTCGGTTCGGTGAAATTCACCAGTGTTTTTCCGTTGACTTTCAGTTCGATGTGTTTTCCGCGAACGATGATCTCTTGCGTGTACCATTCGTTGTCGCGAATTCCGTTGGCCGCCAATGTTGCGGCGTCGACGTTCTCAACCCCGTAAAGCGAACTGGTCTTCTTGGGGTCTTTGTGGCTGACGTTGACTTGGCATTCGTAGCCGTACTTTGGCCAGCCTGATTCTTGATACTTCGTATGAAAGTAGATCCCAGCGTTGCTGCCGGGCATCAATTTCACGTCGGCTTTGAAATGGAAGTTCTTCAGCGGAGCCAATTCTCCGGTGTAGAACAAGTGGCATCGCTTGCCTTCGCAAACGAGCATCCCGTCGACAACTTTCCAGCTGTCCGGGTTTTCGGTGGATTTTTTCCAGCCTTCGAGTGATTCGCCGTCAAACAGAGAAACGAAGCCCGTTTCGTCTGCCGTCGTGCTCTTTGGAGCATCTTCCGCCGTTGCAATCGACTGGATAGCGAGGGCGGAAACGAGAGTGAGGACGGCAGATCGAAGCAACAGGTGGGGACGTAACATGTGTTGGCTCAGCGGGTAGGAAGGCGGGCTAGACGCTGGCCAACCGGTCCAGCATCACAGGGTCATTTGGGGACGGCGACATCGGATCGACGCCCAAAGTTCCCTGCAACGAAGCAATATAGTCTCCCGACTCGGCCAGTTGGCGTTGTTGGGTCGCATATTCGTACTGAGCTTTCATGTCCAACCGTTCCGTCGCATCGACGTTGGAAGGATCGTCCATGAACGTCTGCAACCGTTGCTGCATCGATTTCCAGTGTGCGATGTCGCGTTGCTGCTTGGCGTCCAGGCGACGGCGATACCAGTCGCTGCTGAGCAACGTTTCTCGCGAAAAGAGCTCTCGCACTTCGGGATCATCAATCGTTTTGCCGTTGTGCTCGCCGTGCACCATGATGTCCAGTGCCGCGCGGAGCGGTGGGCAGGCCAGTTCGTAACCGGAGTCACCGAAGTAGTTCTGGGCGACGCGAGCCTGGGCTTCTGAAATTTGCAGAACGCCATCGGCGAACGATTCGGGATCCTGTTTTTCAGGTCGCAAGATTGGTTCCGGGAAGACTTTCGATGGGTTGTCGAAAACGCGAGCCAAGTAGGTGCGGACGAACTTGTCGGTGATTCGATAACCGAGTCGGCTGGCGGGGATCTTTTTGCCGCCCTCTTCGAAGTCTTCCACCTTTTCCAGCATGCCGTCTTCGATCATGCGGCGCGGATCGCGTTCTTCCGCGGTCATGCGGCACCAGACTTCGGGAATCAACAAGGAGATATCGTGACCGACTTCCAAGTTGGGTCCGACGTGACCGGCAGGAGTGCTGAAGCCGCCCAAGTCGGTCAGGATCATCGACACGATAACAGCGTTCAGGTCGATCGCGGGATGCAATGCGTTGAAGGGGCCCTTGGTCAGTGCACCTTCGCTGCCCGCACCCGTGGTACTGGGGCTTTTGCCGGTCAGCGAGCAAACGTAATCCATCACCAACTCAGGAAGTTCCTGGTAGTGAAGTGGCGAGTAAACCGCCAGCGATCGAATGCCGGCTTCGGCGTCTGGTGGATTGTTGCGACGACCGGACAGCACCGCACCAACCGGAGTCAGGACCGCGTCGTCCGTCGCTAGTTTGCGGTGCAACTGAATGCCTCGCATCGCCACGTAGGTTTCGCGCGGCGACGCCATGTCCGGACGATCTTGCAAGTAGCGAGGGTTCTTGGTCGGTTTGCCATCCACCAATCGTGGATTGGCGGTGCTGACGACATAACCATCCACCGAGTTGGCAGCGGTTTCCAGCACGTCTTCCATCGGACCAGTGAATTTGTCGAACTCGATCGCGTCTCGCATGATGTCGCGAGCTTGTTCGCTGGTCAGCGGTTCAAAGTTACTGATGAAGTTGCCCGGCGCGGCCAAGTCGGATTCAGTTTGTTTGTCCAATCCGCGATGAACGGCATCGTCAGGACGTTGGAACAATCGGTATTCGCAGTTTTCAACGAACTTGTAACTCGAGGCTTCTGCGACGGCCGATCCGACGTCGCCGATGCTGCCCGCAGGCACAACGATGCTGGCGGAGATATCGTCTTCGCGTTGAACCTTGGACGACGCGATGAAGTCTTGCCGCAGCTTGAAGGTTCGCCACTGCGAATTCTCAAGACCCACTCGCAAATAGGTTCCCACCAAAGGTCGGCTGCCGATTTTCAGCTCGTGTCCAGGCGATCCATTGACGATGTCGACGCCGAAGGACTCACGCCAATCGTCGTCCATGCCTGGTGCGGCGAAGCGTTTGATGATCAACGCGAGAGCGTAAACGTGCTCCGGAATGCTCTTCAGCCAAGCATTGTAATCGTCGTTGTACTCGGGGCTGGGAGTCAGCAACTTGATCACGCTACCAAGCGAACGATTGGAATCGAGCACTTTGCGGCTGGGGCGTTCGGTGTAGTCGGTCCGTCCGGTGTACGAATCCGACCAACGAGTGCCGTAGTCTTTAGAAAAGATGTCGTCGACCAATTGGAAATCGACGTCATGGTCTTTGACAAAGATCGGACCATACAGCATGTAATCGCGAAGGCTCTTGCTGATCTCGCTTTTGCCGCCACCACTGACCGTGCAAGGTTTGTGGCAGAAGACACCTTCGCCAACAGTGCCGACCAAACGCCAGCTGGGTGCCGACGGGTGTTTTTGAAGTTGGATCTTGTAACCGCTCGGGGCGATGTAAATTTCGTCTGGCGACAGCGGAATCGATTGTTCTTTGCCGGCCGAATCGGTCCAGCGAATGCAGCGTTCGTGAAGTGTCGCCAGGGCGTCTTCTGGGATGTAGATCACACTCGGGTGAATGCGATCGATGCCGTAACCTTCCGGCTGGACGTCGATGAAATCGCTGTAAAGTTTCGCGACGTCGGCAAACGTTTGTCCGTTGTACAAACGGCTGTTGACTTGGAACTCGTCACCCAACGAGTAAGAAGCAAATGCGATCGCTCCGCCCGAGTGTTCTTCCTCCGCGTTGCCCATCAAGTTGGCAGCGTAGCTGAGTTGGGTTTTGACTTCTTTTTTGCAGTAACCGTAGTAGTTGTCTGCGATCAGAGTCACGATCACACCGTCGCTGTTGCGGCACGTGATCTTGAACGCGCCACCATCGTTGTAGCGTTCCGTTTCGTCTTGCCAGCACATGCGGTCGTGACGTTGACGCTCGGTTGCATCGTCGTAGTGAGGCAGGCCGAGTTCTTTCTTCGTCAGCTGAGTCAGGTGCGTTGCGAGGATCACGCATCCGGTGTGACCACTCCAGTGCTTGGCGTCCAAACCAGCGTCGCAAGCGGCGATCAGCGGATCACCCGCGTTGCCAAAGATCGATTCGACAAAGTCCAGGTTGCTGACGTAGTTGCCGGGAACGAAGAAGCGAGTTTCCATCGACTTCGACTCGCAGTAACCGGCGACACCGGGAGCGACCAAGGGACGCAACATCAGCGACACCCACGATTCAGCCGGGTGTGGCGAGTTGTGCGTGTAGGGCAATTCCATGTCCGCGGCGGGGGGCTGCATCGCGGCGCGGAACAGGTTGACGAACACATTCTTGGGAACGACTCGTTTGTCGCCGGGGATCGACAGTCCACCTTCGACGACGTGGAACGTTCCCGCTGTGGTGCGACGGTCGGCTCGCGGGTTGTTCAACACACCGTTGAAGCAGCGATACGAATGGACTTGGTCGTTCTCGAACTTGTTGCCGCCGAGTGGCAAACTCAATTCGCGAGCCATTCCGTGACGGTCGAGGTTCAACGAACGGGTTGGAAGCGTCAACGGTTCGTCGCCGACTTCGTCAGCAAAGTAGGTCGCCAAGAACGATTCGATGCGTTGATCGATTGGTGGTTGGTGTTGGCGAAGAATCGCGTTGCGTTCGCGAAAGCTGTCCAGCATTTCGCGAGGGAACGCGGCGTCGGGACGCTCTTGGTCCTCTTCGCCGGGGGGCATCAAACCGGCGAGTGCCAATTGAAACGAGAGATAGTTTTGCAGGCGTTGCCGTTGTTCCGGAGTAGCCGCAACCATGCGGTCCCAGCTCAAAGCACGTTGAAGTTCTGTGGGTTCTCGCAGCAGGGCCATGAGGAGTTCTCCGGTTCGAACATGGATGTGGTCGGCAAGTCCAAGCCTCGCGACCAAACAGTGCTACTGCTTTTGATCGCGGAATGTCTCGATCTCAAACGAACCACGATTGACGACAGTCGCACGCAAAACGCCAGAACCAGAGCCGGGCTTGGATTTGAGAAGCTTAGCAAATAACCGCCGAATTTGAATCGGACGCGATTGGTGTGGATCGCTCAGAAACGCCCGCGAATCGCGCCCTGAATCTATTGAGCCAGCCGGCTTGAAGCTGCTTAATGTTGGTGGCGTCGTCGCTGTGGTTGAATAACGGTGCGAGGCAGTTCGTTGTGGTCTGAGAAGCAAGTCGCGACTCGCCATTTTGACAGTTGGCAAATCGTGGGGGGGCGAAAGTTGAATCGCTCCGATTATGAAATCCGTGGGAGAGATTTCGAGTGGGCGGATTGGGCAAGCCCTTCTTGCCGGATTCGCTCACTCGGATCGCAGCACGGAGTCCAGTTGTGATTCGACGAATCGATGCAGGTCATCCTCGGTCCCGTTGTTCGGAATCACGCGAGTGCTGGCGGAACGCTTGCGTTCCCAGGACCACTGCCGAGAGCTCCGTCGTTCGAGTTCGTCCGTGTCCCAACCGCGGGAGCGAAGCAATTCTTCGTGTCGGGCCGGATCGACCTGCAGGCACCACACTTCGTCACAGGTGTCGCGGTAGCCGCTTTCCAGAAGGAGCGGAACATCCAAAATCACAAAGGGTTGCTGATCCGATTTCGCGTCCGCGATGCGAGCTTCCAGAATCTTTCTTGTTCGCGGATGAAGCACGCTTTCCAGTTGTCGAAGTCGTGCGAGCGAGTTTTCATCCTCGCCGAAAACCAAATCCGCCAATCGCGAGCGTGACAGGGAACCGTCTGACAATTGAATTGAATCACCAAGCAGCGACTTCAGTTCGGCGATGACGTCCGGTTCATCAAGTTGGCTTTTCGCGATCTCGTCCGCGTTCAGCCAGACGCCGCCCAGCGATTCCAGGTGACGAGCGACGGTGGATTTGCCGCTGCAAGGCGGACCGATGATGCCGATGATGGGCGTGGAGGACGCCGGTTGCGAGTCGTTGATTGACCCTTCGGACATCAGGCCTGGTACAGGAATGCGTTGCAATTGGGGCAATGTGTCAGCGTTGACAGCATCACTTGGTTGAGGACCTGTGTGGTCAGTGTTTGGTAGCAACCGCCGCAGGAATCCTGTTCGATGGCGGCCATGGCTTCGTCCCCGCGGGCGTCGACCAGTCGGCGGTAGTCAGCCTTCACGGCGGCGGGGATGTCGGCTTCGTGAGTCGCCAACTGCTCGTTGATGCGAGCAAGATCCTGGCGAACTTGATCGAGCCGAGCTTCGATCTCATTCACTCGTTTGGTTTGGTCATCCTGGGCTTGCTCGAGTTTCTTTTGGGCTCGGCCGAGCTCCACTTCGCAAGTGTCGATTCGTTCCAGCACTTCCAGGATTTCGTCGCTTTGAACACTGTTGGCTTGTTCGTCCGCGGCGATTTGGTCCTTCAGCAGCGAGAACTCTTTGTTTGAGGCGGCTGTGTTCAGCTTGCCCTGCAGGTTCTTCACATGAGCTTCGCGGGTCTGCAATTGCAGTTGCTTTTCGTCCGCTGTCATGCGGGTCTTCTTCAGCGTTTCCGCCGCCGCATCCACATTCGCTTGAGCCTCGTCGACCATCGACTGAACGGCTTTGATTTGAAGCGGGCCGCGACGCAGTTGGCCTTCCAAATCGGTGCGTTGTTGCAGCGTGTTGTGCAACGTTCGCAAAAGAACGCCAGAAAATTTAGTCGTGGAGGGCGAAGCCATCAGGCAGAATGCGGGAGCTGGAGAATGGAACTGAAAAGAGGGGGCGAGATTGTGGGGCGGATGCGAGTGCCGATCAATCGCCCTTCTCTGGAACCTTCTCTAGAATCTCCAGCAAAACGTGGTCGGTGTCGATGCCCTCGGCTTGGGCTTCGAAGTTCAGCAGCACGCGGTGACGCATCGCCGGCAAGAACATACGGCGGATGTCTTCGAAGGAAACATTGAAGCGACCGTCCAACAAAGCCTGCACTTTCGCGGTCAAAGCAAGGGTTTGGGCACCACGCGGGCTGCTGCCCCAGCGAACGTATTCGTTGGTGATCGGCACGCTGTATGGGCCGTCGGGGTGAGTCGCCATGGTCAGACGCACCAGGTAATCCTGGACGTGCGGGGCCAAAATGACTTCGCGAACCAATTTCTGCCAACGCTGGATTTCTTCGCCGTCCATGACCTTTTCGATCTCTGGACGCTCGCCTCGCGTGGTTCGGTCGACGATCGTCGCCAGTTCGTCTCGGTTGCTGTAGCCAACCACCAGCTTGAACAGGAACCGGTCCATCTGAGCTTCCGGCAACGGGTAGGTGCCTTCTTGCTCAATCGGGTTTTGTGTGGCCAAGACAAAAAACGGTTGGTCGAGCGTGTAGCGATGGCCGCCCGCGGTCACGGTGCCTTCTTGCATCGTTTCCAACATCGCCGACTGTGTCTTCGGGGTTGCTCGGTTGATTTCGTCGGCGAGCAGAATTTGGGTGAAGACCGGGCCCTTTTGAAACTCAAATTTGCGCCGGCCGGATTCGTCTTCCACGACCATGTTGGTGCCCAGGATGTCGGCGGGCATGAGGTCGGGCGTGAACTGAATTCGATTGAACTGCAGGTCCAGCACCTCAGCCAAGGTCCGGACCAGCATGGTTTTGCCGAGTCCCGGAACGCCTTCGAGCAAGCAGTGACCGCCGCAAAGCATCGACGTCAAAACTCCGCTGACGATGTCATCGTGACCCACGATCACGCGTCCGATCATTTCACGGATCGCGACGTATCGCTGGCGAAATTGTTCCGCGTCGGCTCGCATCGCATCGACGGTGGTGCTCATAAGCTTTTGTGTCAGTTCGAAGAGTGGAAGTTCGGATTGGGAACCGGCATTTTGGCTCCCATGTCAGTTTGCCATTTGCGAAGTGCGTCACGCAGTTCAGCGAAACGTTCGGGCTCGGTTTTCGACAGGTCGTTGGTTTCGCCGATGTCGACCGATAGATCATACAGTTCTGCGGTGTCAGTTTCGTAGAACTCGATCAATTTGTAGTCGCCACGCCGAATCGCGGCACCAGGACGCCAAAGCGAACCATGGTAGTGTGGGTAGTGCCAGTGCAAGTCACGAGGTGAGGCGTCAGCAGCGGCTGCTTCGCCATCGATCGTGGGTAGCAAGCTTGTTCCGTCCGCATGCAACTCAGCTTGAAGTGGCAACCCGACCACATCGAGGATGGTTGGAAACAAATCGGTGCTGCACGCGATCGTGTCGACGACCTTTGGTTGAAGCGAACTTGCCTTGGCGGTTGCGGTCGCTGACATCGATTTCGGCAGACGGACCAGCAATGGTTCGCGAATTCCGCCTTCGTACAACCAACCCTTGCCAGCTCGCAGGGGCGAATTGCAGGTTGGCCCAAACTTGCGAAGCGTCGACAGACCGCCGTTGTCGGAGAAGAACACGACCAGTGTGTTGTCATCGACACCATGCTCCTTCAACGCTTTTAAGATACGACCGACACTGGTGTCGACGGCTTTCACCATTGACGCGTAAGCCGGGTTATCCTGCCGGCCTCGCGTGACAGCATCTCGTTCGTTAATCGTTGGCGTGTCGCCTTGGAGTTTCGGCGTGTTCGATTGTTTCTCTTGGAAGTGATCGATCGTTCGTTTGTCGGGAGTGATGGGCGAATGAACGTTGTAGTAGCTCATCATCATGAAGAATGGTTTGTCTTCACGGGATGCAGAGTCGACCAATGAAACGGCTTCGTCCGTCAGACGCGTCGTCAAGTATTCGCCGTCTTGTTTGGCTTTCAAATACGGGTTCTTCCATGGCGAGTAATAACCGCCCGGTGGCGAACCTTTGTGACCGCCTCCGATGTTGATTTGGAACCCTTGGTCAGTGGGCAGGTGCCCGATATCGCCAAGGTGCCATTTGCCAAGGAAGAATGTTTGGTAGTCGGCGGCGTCTCGCAGGTGTTCAGCGAGCGTGACTTCGTCCAAAGCCAGGTTGTCTCGGTCGTCGACGTGTTGGAAACGAGGGTTCTGGGCTCGGTCGGTCGACATGCCCGGGATCCAGTCGGTGACATCCACACGAACTGGGTGACGTCCGGTCAGGATGCTCGCTCGCGTGGGTGAGCACACGGGGCAGGCGGCGTAAGCGTTGGTGAATCGAGTTCCCGATTCGGCCAACGCATCGATCTGCGGGGTCTCGTGGTAGGTGCTGCCGTAGCACCCTAGGTCCGCCCAACCCAAGTCATCGACCAAGAACAATAGAACGTTGGGACGAGACGGTGATGCTTCTTCTCCCGCCTGCGCCGACAGGTTCGCTGAAGAGGCGATCGTTGCGAGCAGCAACAGAGCTGATGCCACAAGTTTGAAGGGAGCACGCGAGTGCGGTGAAAAAGTCAGGGGAGATCGCAGCATTCGACGACACATGAAGTCAAGCAAAGAAGTGATTGTCGGAGCCGACTGTGGAGCGGGCTCGGCGTCATTGTAGACCAAATTAGGGGCACTCGGTGGGGATCGCTCCAAGTGGTATGAGCTTCCAGCTTGTGTTCCCCCTGCTTCAAGTATGTGCTCTCTTGCAGGCTGGAAGTCGATGCCACTTTGGATGGGGATTTGTGACGGTTCTATCGGTCGTTGAGGTGTCGTGACTGGGGTGCGGCGTTGTTGATTGCGTGCCGATATTGAGACTCGTGGGAGTCAGGTCATCACTTCTCGGTTTCTTGTTTGAGCGGTCGAGTGGAATTTGGGAGTTGCTTGGGACTTTGGAGCGTTGGCCCCCTCACCCGAACTTCGCTGAACGCTCCGATCGAGCTCTCCCCCAACAAAGAGGTCGTGCAGTTTTGAAGTGCCGTGCTCGCAAGGTTGAAATCACCCTCCTGAACGCAGTTGGGGAGGGTCGGAATGCGAGCGTTCAGCGAGAATTCCGGGGAGGGTAGTGCGCGCCCTTTCCCATGTTCGGCCCTCACCCTCGCGTACGCCTGAACGGCGTCACTCGACCTCTCCCCAAACTTCGTTTCGGGAGAGGTGCGCCGTGTAAAAATCTGCCGAAAAGCGGTATCAGAAAACTGCTCGACCTCCAAAGTTGGGGGAGAGGTGACCATGAAATTTGCAAATGAATCTGAACGCAACACTCTTCAACCTATACCAAAGTCGACGATGGCGGATCGATCCACTGAAACATTGACTGGTTCTCCGGGGCCGCAAGAACGTACGGTTCGTTTGGCATCCGGTGAGGTCTGCGAAGTGCCGAGCGGATGGGAGTTGTTGCCTCCCGGCGACGCCGGTGTGACTCGTCGTGTAAAGGCCGCTGGGCCGACTTGGACGATCAAAGAAAAGAAGGGGCGACGAGAATTTTCGCAGGGGCTTTGGGCGGACGCGAAGCAGATCGCGGATGCAAAAGCATCGATGGAGGCGACTCGTTCCACCGCGGGCTACGCTAAGAAACAGGCCGCAGCGAAAAAGCGACGCGACGAAAAACAGGGCGAATACGTCCAGGACTTCTTTCAAGCGGTTTGCGGTTTTTTGAAGTTCGCACCGGAGTATTCCGCCGTGGCCAGGAACCTTGCCAAGGCCGTGACGGAACATGCGACTCCGGTTGGCAGCGGCACGGTCGCTCGGACCGAACGCATTCCCATCCAGCGTCGAGCCGAATCCGCCGTCATCGCTTGGATGCGTCACCAAACAACGGCCTACGACGACATGAAGATCGAACGAGTCAAAGGCCGCCGCCGAGAAGTCCGACGCGAGCTGGCGGCAAAGTCACGCGAGTTGCTGCAGAAATACCGCTCCGGCGAAGCGGACGCGATGGTTGGTTGCCCGTTGGCCAAGGCGTTGCGGGGATAGCGACGAGCCAGAATTTCAGCAGCCGGTTTCACGGGGAGGTTTCACGCAGATCGCGCGCGGTTGTGAAGCGGATACAAAAAATTGGCGTTGTTGTCGAAGCGATTGCCGATCTAAAAGCGTAGGTGGTCGATGGATGGTTTCCGTCGCAACCAAGGCGAGCAACCTTTTCCGTTCGCGTTCCCTTCGTTTGCCCCGTTTGAGGTGGCATTGAACATGAAAATTCAATTCAATTTTGGCGTCCGTTTGATTCTCGCTGGTGCCGCAGTTTTGGCATTGGGAGTCTTCTCCCCCAACAGTGCGATGGCTCAGGCCAACACCCAACGCGGTGCGACATGGGGCGGCATCACGGGTGCGATCGCCGGTGCGATCATTGGTGACAACAACGGTGAAGCGGGGGCAGGAGCTGCCATTGGTGGCGCTGTTGGAGCCGTTGCCGGCGGAGTGCTGGGCAACGCGAAAGACAAGGAGTTGCAGGCTCAGCAGTATTACTCGCAGCCGAGCCATTACACACGAACTGTTGCCCCCCAACCTTCCGCATCACCGCTGGTGCCCACCGGAGCCGTCTCGTTCAACGACGTCGTCGCGATGAGCCGCAGTGGCGTGAGCGAAGGTGTGGTGCTGAACCAAATTGCATCGCGAGGTGTTCAGCGACGCCCCGTCGTTTCAGACATCATCACATTGCACCAACAAGGTGTCAGTGAAGTGGTGATCTCGGCGATGCAGAACGCTCCCGTTGGTGACCAAGTCATTGCACGTGCACCCGCCGTGGTCGAAACGCCGGTCTATGTTCCCGCTCCTCGCGTGTACGTTCAGCCGGCACCTGTGTATCGGGCTCGTCCTGTGTACCACGGGCCGCCACGTCACGGACGTAGCAGCGGATTTCATATCCACTACGGTCGCTGATCAGAGGCTGTTTCGGCATTGATCGCAAGCTAGCTCATAGCCGATCAAGTATTCCTCTTGCACGTATTCCTGTAGCACGGCGGTCCCCGCCGTGAATGCTTAGCAGCTGAGCTCTCATCTCGCTCTGGAGTCGCGAAATTTTACTTCACCTTCCCTTTGGGAGGGTCGGACCGCTTTGGGCCGGGGAGGGTTACGCGCTGGATCCAATGCTGAGCCCTCCCCTCGCTTCGCTCGACCCTCCCAAGGGGAGGGTGATGAGAAACGCTTTGCAAAACAATAACTTAAAAACTGCACGACCTCCTCTCCGGAGGGCTTGTGCTCAATCGTTTGGCGAGATGAGATCTGGAATTCGGACGATATCTATTCAGGGGAGTCTGAATTCTGGTGAATCCAGCTACCAGAAGAATCGAAAGAAGGATGTCAATCGAGTTGGCGTGGTGCCTTAAAACAACGCGGTGGCGTCTCCGGTGGAGTCGACTTGCCATGGTGTCCAAAGGATGACCGGGGCTCCGATCTTGAGGTCGCTCTTTCGAGGCGGGATGGTCACTGTTTCGAGCTCCAGGTTTTCGATTTCGAATTCCTGCCCGAGCTGATCGATTTCGTGACGCAGTTCGTCTTCCAACTCTTGCATATCGATGTGCAGTTGCTCGAGAGCCGCTTCGGCGCGTTTGACATCGCCGCGTTGTTGAGCCGCTCGTGACGCGCCGCGTGCCGCCGTCGACATCTTGGAGACGTTGGTTCGGCTGGCTATTTTGCGGCCCATGAAGGCACCGATCAGTGAGGTGCCGAAGGATAGGATTGAAGACATCTTGGCGGATTCGTACTGCCCTTCTTCACGCGCGATTCGTTCCTCTGCCGTTCGCATCTTGCCCTCCAGCGACTTCATCTTCGAACCGTATTTGTCACGCAGCTTTTCCGTCTGCAAATCGCGTTCTTCGCGAGCGGCTTGTTGGAAGTGCAGTCGAGCCTCAACCTCGCCGACACCGGCCGGGGCGTAGGCACCCAGGGCGGGACTTTTGAAAAGCTCCATTGGATGGTGCCGGTACAGGTAGTCTTTTAATTGCTTTTGGATCGACTTCAGTTTGCTGGCTCCGCGAAGGTCGTCGGGCAGATCGGTGAAGTCAAAACCTTCTTCGGGATCGGACACCCATTCGGCATCGACGTCCAATGCTTCGCTGGATTCCCACACGTCCTCGGGGACTCCCTTGCCGCATCGCAAGACTCGGCGTGCGTCGACCCATTCGTCCACGCCGGCACTGCTGCGAACGAAGTGCATGGAGCCTTCGCCGAGTAGCGCCGCTCGATAAACGCGGCGCCCTTCGCCGCTGGCATAACGCGTCGGGACCAGAAACGCTTCGCCGATTCCCGTCGGCAACACCGGGCGACTGGGCGAGGAGACTTCGTTGGAAACCGATTCGTGTTCAGTGGCTTGTTCGGCCGCGAGTTCCGCTTTTCGATCCGCCATCAACGCAGAGATTTGGTCGCGAGCCAAAGGCCCGGCCAAAAAAGACATCGCCCAACGAGTTTGGAACACCGTGGGACCGTCGTCATGAACGTTGTTCATCAAGAACACACGGCTGCCTAGGGAAGCGAGCAGTTGTTCCATCTCGGCTTTGTTGAATGGTTTGCCAGTTTGAGCCGCGGCTCCTTCGAGCCCATCCAGCACCCGAGCCTTGTCACGCTCGGTTTGCAATCGGCCAAGGAACCATGTGCCGATGTTGGACAAGCCTTTGTAGTCGAGGTCGACTGGGTTCTGAGTCGCGAGCGTGACTCCCAAGCCAAACGCTCGGGCTTGCTTGAGTAGCGTCAGCATCGGCGGTTTGGAAGGCGGATTCGCAACCGGTGGGAAGTAACCGGCGACCTCATCCATGTACAGCATCGCTCGCAGCGAACTCGTGCCGCTCTGCGTTCGCATCCACGAAACGATTTCGTTGAGCAGGATCGTGACGAAGAACATCCGTTCTTGATCCCCCAGGTGCGCGATCGAAAGGATCGATAGTTTGGGTTTGCCTTCTTTGGTGTACAGCAAATCGGGGATCGAGAGCGATTCGCCTTCCAACCACGATGAGAAAGCGGGCGAGGCCAACAAATTGTTGAGCGTCATCGCCAGTTTGGATCGTTCGCTCGGTGGCATGAATGTGTCGAGGTCAAGCACGCCGACGCGGGTGATCGGTGGTGCTGAGATCAAGCCGATCAAGTCGCCGATCGTGACGCTGCGTCCGTCTCGCCAGCAATGATCCAAGATCGAACTGATCAAAATGTGTTCGCGAGATAGCAGCGGGTCGGCTTCCATCCCCAGCAGCGTCAGCAATCCCGATGCGGCGCCAGTGACGCGTTCTCGCATCGCGTCGGTGTTGGAAAGGACCTCTGGTGGCGGGGCGTCAAAACTCTTCAGCACAGTCAGCGGGATCCCGGTGTTGCTGCCCGGGGTGTAAATCGCAACGTCGGCGGCGGCTTTGAACTTGGCAACTCGCTCCGGCGATTGCCCCCACGAGGCCAAACCGTTCTTCCAGGTCTTGGCTGTTTTGGCGGCGTACTCTTCCAGCGTCATGCCCTTGCGGGACGCTTCGCCCTGTTCCAACCAAGGCAGGAAGTCGTCGGGCTTCATGTCAGGAAAGGCCAGCATCAAGTTCGCCAAATCGCCCTTGGGGTCGATGCAGATCGCAGGGATTCCATCGATCGCGGCTTCTTCGAGCAACGACAGGCACAGTCCGGTTTTCCCGCTGCCGGTCATGCCAACACACATCGCATGGGTGCACAAATCTTTCGCGTCGTAGAGCAGCAAATCGTCGAGAGCTTTGCCGCCCGCGATGTCGTACTGGCGTCCCAAGTAGAACGTGGCCAGCTTCTCGAACACGTCGGGAGAAGGCGTGGCAGATGTCTGAGAAGGAGAAGATGAGGACATGCGACGAATCGTGTTGCGAGCAGACGAGTGGATTCCAAGCGGTTGGTAACATACAACGTTCGGCAGTTTCAATCATCGGTGCCACTCCAACACGACCTGATCCATGCTCGATCTGTACGACAAAATTGATGAAGCCTGCACAGAAATCCGTCGTCACACTCGCGACACGCCGCGAGTCGGCATCATCCTGGGGACCGGGCTGGGCGGGTTGGTGGAGGACATCGAAGTCGAAGCAACGCTGGACTATTCCGAGGTGCCACACTTTTTGAAGTCGACCGCGACCAGCCACGCCGGACGATTGATCATCGGCCGGATGGGCGGCGTGCCGGTGTTGGCGATGGAAGGTCGTTTCCACTTTTATGAAGGTTACGACTTGAAAGACATCACGCTGCCCGTGCGTGTCTTCAAAGCGATGGGGGCCGAGTTGTTGGTCGTCAGCAACGCTTGCGGGGGACTGAACCCGTATTTCAACAATGGCGACATCATGGTCATCGAAGACCAAATCAACTTGATGGGCGGCAATCCTTTGATTGGAATCAACGACGATCGATTGGGACCACGCTTTCCCGACATGTGCGAACCGTACGATCAAACTTGGATTGATCGGACGTTGGCGATTGCTCGTCGTAACGACATTTACCCACACAAAGGTGTATTTGTCGCAGTCGCGGGACCGTGTTTGGAAACGCGTGCGGAATATCGATACCTGCGTCAGATCGGTGCCGATGTCGTAGGAATGAGTACAGTTCCGGAAACGATCGTCGCCGTGCACGCTGGAATGAAGGTGATTGGATTGAGCGTGATCACCGACATGTGTTTGCCAGATGCTTTGAAACCGGCCGATGTCTCTGAGATCATTGCGACGGCAAATGCGGCCGAACCAAAACTGCGAACCATCGTTCGTGGCATCGTTCAAGAGTGCGGCGAAGTTCGCATTGCTTGAACGATCGAGTTCTTAGCAGGACGGTCGCGACGGGTGCCAAGTTGGTTTGGCGAAAGATACAATCGTTCACACACGAACCATTCTTTTCTGTAAGCCTGTCTCTAGGATTCATCCATGTCTGAGTTGTTGGAACAAGTCGGTCGTCAAATGACGCCCGAACGTATCTCAAGCCTGAGTCGATCGCTTGGTGCGGATGAAGACACGGTTCGGAACGCCGTCAGCGCTGCGTTGCCAACCTTGCTCGGCGCGGTGACTCGCCAAGCCGAAGATCCATCGCAAACGGCTCAGTTGCATCACGCGTTGGAGCGTGATCACGATGGTTCGGTGTTGGATCACTTGAGCAACTTTTTTGGACCGGATGACACGACCGAGCAACCCGGTGTGACATCGAAGACCACCGCCGGTGGTGCGATCTTAGATCACATTCTGGGCAACAAAAAAGAACGCGTCGAACATGGTGTTAGCGCAGCGAGCGGACTGTCGATGGGCCAGTCCACCAAGTTGATGATGATGTTGGCGCCGGTCTTGATGGGGGTGCTCGGTCAACAACGCAAGTCCAAAGGATTGTCGCCCGACGGCTTGGGTGAGATGCTTCGTCAAGAAAAGGCTTCGGTCCAGCAATCAGCCGATGGCGGCAGCATGTTGGGCCGCATGTTCGACCAAGATGGTGACGGCGACTTTGACATGATGGACATGGTCAAATTCGGCATGGGCCGGTTGTTCGGTCGCAAGTAGGCAACGACACGGTCAACTTCTGTCGCAGTGGATGAGAAACTACTGGTCTTGCTTCATCGACTCGAATCGGTCGATTTGAAGGTGCAAGTGCCACTGCCCGGGGTCATCTAAGATTCCAGTTCGTTCTAGCTGCAACGCTTGATCGATCTCGCCTTTTTGAGCCAAAATCTCAGCGAGTGTGTCTCGGTACACCGCGCTGTCTGGTTCGATCGCGACGGACTGGCGTGACATTTCGAGAGCGTCGTCCAACCGCGAGTGATTGCGGACTGCACACCATGCGACATTGTTCGCGGCGGTCGCGTCGAGCGGGAACTCACGCAAATGTTTCTGGCCTGCATCCACAATTCGATTGAGCCAATCGTCGGCAAGTTCTGTCATGCCAAGTTGTTTGATTCTTGGCAGCATCAATTCCGCGGAGTGGATGTCGATCGGTTCAAAGCGAAGTAGCAACTCAAAGATGCGTTCGACTTCACGTTGCTCGTCCAGGGTCAGTTGTGGCTGATCAGCTTGGAGGATCAGTTCCAGTTTGTTGCGAAGGATCAATTGAGGCAGGAGAACGTAATTGACCTCTTGGTAGTCTGACGCCGCCAGCGTTCCCGCGAAACCAAGGTCGTACCAGCGGATCGCTTGAAGCCGTTTTTCAATGGCGTCTGTTGGCAGTCGTTCCAATTCCGCTTCGGCCGCGTTGCCTTCGTCGGCTGATGTTGCCGTGGTGCGTCGGATGACAAATCGGTTGTAGGCGCGAGCGATGTCCATCAACGCGAGCGTTTCGTCGGATTCGAATGCCGTGACCAAGAGGAGCGACTGATACAGATCCTCTGCCAAATCCCACATGCCCGCACCGGCCAGGGAATCAGCCATTTGTTGCCGCATGTCGGTTGATGGTGATGCGGCCATGACTTTCAGTTGCGATCGAAGTTGGTCCGCTCGTCGTTGATCGCCATCCCGCTCGGCAAACAGGAATTGCTGGAGCACCACTTCGAAGCCGATCATCGCGTCATCACGCAGGCCTGAATTCAACACGGCTTGCGGTTCGCTGGTCAGTTCTTGCCAGATGCTTTCAAAGTCCTCCGGCGTGGGATTGTTGCCATCTTTGCGATGATGATCGGTTAGCAATTTGAGTCGTGCTGGCAAGTCGCCTTTGTCGGCTTGGCCGCGAACGATGGCGCGGACGATGTCGGGGCGACCGTGTGCCTCGAAGAGTGATTCCCATTGCTGTGAGGACGGGACATCCGAATCAGACAGCGTGTATTCGTCAACTTTAGTGCGGCGATCCAAATCGCTTTCTGACTCGCCCGAACGCAAGTGCTCGCCCAATTGGTCAATCCATTCGCGATGATTGCGAACGTCCTTTGGTTCGGCTCGAGCGATTTCACACGCCGTGATGAAGCATTGCTCGGTGGTCCATTCGGGTCGGTGGTGATAGACGAACCAGTTCAGGTAATACAGCAATTCTTCGTTGGTTGGTTCGACGACACGTGAAACGAGCCGAAGCGACAACCGAGAAAGGAGGCTGGGTTTTTCGGGAGCAGCCAACTTGAAAATCCAATCCGTTTTGGACGTGGCCGCCAACGTTGCCAAAACGAAATGCTGAGTCAGGACCGATTCGCGGCCCGGTGATGCTTTGACATACATCCGCGAATCGGAGAGTTGCGTCGCGATTCGGTAAGCAACGTCTTGGCGTCCCACATCGATTGCAGTTCGCATCAAAGTGAGGCAATCCAAGACTTTGTCGGTTGGGGTGACTCCTGAACCCGATGTTAGGTCCTTTTCCGGAACGCTGCGTTGCTGATCGATGGCTTCGTCGATCCATTGTTCCAAGTGCGTGTCGAGCTGCTCCGCATCGAAACCGAGCAGTTGCAAACCGCGAACGTGACGCGATGTCTTCACTGCGATCGCGGATGCTTCGCGGGGTGATTCCTTTTCCAAAATGTCGATGGCGGAGTCGACTTCGCCGTGGATCAACAGCGTTCGCCAGAGAAGCGTTTCATAAGATGGCGACAAGCTTGCATCGCTGGTTTGTTTCAAGGCATCGATGGCTTGTTGGCGAAGCGACGAGTTGCCTGAACGGGTCGCGGCGATCAGCGTGTCGGACCAATGCCGAATGGCTTCGTCACGAGCGTGCAGCTTGTCGGCTGGCGTTCCTTCCTCAGCGGATTGCTGGAGTCGTTTGGCTTCCTCGGCGGATTCATCCGCGATCGCATCCCACTCTGATGTCACCATTCGAACGACTCGATTGAGCGAGTGCCGTGTGGAGCTTTCTTCTTCGGTTTCGGTGGCTCGTTGTTGTGCGAGTTGGTCGTGCAGCTTTGCAATTTCCGTTGCTGCGTCCTGGTTCCCTCGCAACAAATGCATCACGCACAACGCTTCGGCTCGCTGGTCCTCTCGCCACGTTTGGGACGCGGTCGGAAGCGAAGGAGAATCGCCCGGGCGTCGCAGCAAGTCGTCGCGGCACAATGCCATTTTCTTGTTCGCGGCCGCCAGATCCAGGAACCCGACAAAATCGGGCAACGAATTTTGAAGGACGGCGAGTCTCGCGTAGATTGGATACCGCGATTCCACGACCAAGGAGACTCGCGCCAGGATCGCTTCGTATTCGATGGTCCCGTTTGCTTCTTCCATCGCCACCGTGGCGGCGCGAAAACGTCCCGCTTCGAGCAACACTTCGATTGCCTCCGCGGGACTGGCCTTTTCAAGTGTCTCAGCCAACTCAGCGGGAGTGTCGGCGAGAATCCCACGTTGCCACCGCGATTGAACCCAGCGGGCACGGTCCGAGATTTCGGGATCTTGATGCCGGATGGCTTGGATGACATCCGATCGCCAACGATCGCGATCACTCCACCATTGCAAAGTCGTTTGAACGCGGTCGTCAAACTCCGATGCCGCCAATAGTTCGATTTGATTCGTTGACGTATCCGGGGCGGTCGGCTCTTGATCAACGCTCCATGCCAATCGAGCGGGAAGCATGCTGCTGAACAGACACGCGGCAACGATCGCGAACGAAAGGTTGTTTCTCAAGGTGGTGGTCACTGCGAAGTGGTTGGGGTGTATCGAGTTTCAAGCCAATCGGCCATTCGAATTGCGTCGGCACCTTCGACGTTTTGCAAGGATCGCAAAATTCCCACCGCGTCTTCGCGGACATCCGGCGTCGACTTGGTGGCGATCGATTCGTAAACGGCTTGTGCGGCTTGGCCCGTTTCAGATTCCATCGGCAACTGGAATTCAGCCAACGCTTTGGAAACCACAAACGGAACTTCGTCGAGAGGGTACGTGTAGTTACGTGCGCCACGTCGGGCAATCAATTGTTCGGCACTCGCTTCAACAACCAGCAGCGAGATCGCGTCGGTGACGCGGAACTCGTTGCCAGCGCCCAAGTCTGCCATCGCACGGGAAACGCCGCCTCGATAATACGTTCCCAGGTCAGCGATTTGGTAAATCGTTTCAGCCCGCGTGGCTTGTTCGTTGTTGGCCGCTGCCTTTTCGGCGGCTTCGGCCAACGGTTTCATCTTGGCCCAGTCCGCTTGCCGGATTGCGTTCTCCGCAGCGGCGATGGCAGTTTCGCCGGCCTCGATGTTTTCCGGTGTCGCCTCGGGACGGGCCGCGGGTTTGGTTTCCATCGCGGGGGACGGATCCGACTGCGATGGACCAGTCTGCGGTGTACCGGCTGCGGGCTGCATTCCGTTTGGCTGCATGCCGCTGGGTTGCATGTTGTTGCCGGTTGCAGTCGGAGTTTCCATTCCTGGACCCGGTCGAGTTTCGGGCATCGAACTCATACCCGGAGTGGCAACTGGCATGGCTGAGGTGTCAGGCATGGAACCGGGGTTGGACAAGAAATTGCCCAGTGAGTCTCGCGAATCAGGTTGACCGGCGGGCGGTCGCTTCATGATGCCATCGCTGGTTGGTTTTTTGGGTGGAATCGAATCGCCTCGGTCGATCGCTGGTGGTGCCGATTGTTCGGGACGATTTGCGTTGTCGGTTTTGGTGCGAATGGTGATCCCATCGTTGCTGCGAACGACTTGAACTTCGCCGGGACCCCAAAAGAAAAACGCGGCCAGGAATCCGACAATCACAAATCCCAGCAACAGGAATCCACCCATCAACCAACCACCTGATTTCTGGCGGCGACGTGCTCGGTCGGCAGAGGGCGATCGAGGTTGCACGACCAATGGCGCGGCGGAAGCCGACACCGCTGGGTTGGGTGTCGGCGCGACGTTGCCAATTCCTTGAACCGGAGATGCCGACGGAGTGACGCTCACATGATCGACCACGGGACCACCCGCTACGGAAGCTTCCACGACTTCCGCCGTTACCGGTTCAACGACTGGCGTCGGTGCAGACGCAACCGGTGTGGGTGCGGGCTGATTCGTTGCAGGTTGGGCAGTTGTGGGTTTGCTCGTCGGCAGCAATGCGGCCAACGGGTCCGTCACGGGAGCGGCTGCGGTGGCTTGGTTGCTAGACGCAGTCTCGCCGGAAGCAGAGTCATCCATCGCAACGATTCCGAATCGTGCGTCGAGTTTGGCTTTCTTCTTCGGGTCGGTCAAAGTCCGCTGGGCAGTTTGCACAACCTGAGCCGCGAGGGCCCACGTTTCGGGAGCTGTATTGGGTTTTGCGGCCTTCAACTGGTTGATTCGTTGGGCGATGGCTTCGTGGATGGCAGCCGCGTTGGGTTCGCCGGGCTTCAGTCCAAAAACTTGGTAGGCGTGCGGCGACGTGACGTGCTCGGGCAAGTCAAGCAGCTCGTGAATGGTCTTCCCCGTCATGCCATCATCCAAATGTCCAACGTATTGCATCTCATCGTGCGAATCCGATTCCGAGCTCCACCTCGATACCGTCGGATCATTCTAGCTGATGAGGGGGGAAACTCCCAAACGGACTTTTACGAGCCAGATTCCGTCGAAATGACCAAGCCAATCCGCTTGGTAGACGTGGTTCCTGGCGATTTTAGGGACATCAAGATGATTCGCACTTGGGCGGCATGAGGTGAGGAAACGTTTGTTTTCTGTGAGAACGTTTGTTCTGTAACAACCGTCGGTCGCTCGGGCGCCGCGACGCCTGATTGGGATAGACTGTTTCTCGATCGACAGTCGTTTTGCCTCCAACGGGAATTCCGATATGTGGAAGTTGTTCCATGCCAGTTCAATCGTTTTGGTGCTGGCATTCTGTGCACAGTCCTCCAAAGCCCAATCAGAGGATTCCGAGTCAGAAGACCGGGAGGCTGAGTCGTCGGCGGCGACAGAAATGGGTGCGAACCTTCCTGAGCAAATCGTCGACCGATTGTTTGAGATGTCGGTTGATGATCCTGCAACCGCGATTCGGATGAACGCTTTAAAAGCGTGTGCGAATATTCCGAATGAGGGAACACGTTTGAACGACGCGGTGGATCGTAGTCTCAACGCTTCCGATCTCAAGGTGCGACTGAATGCGATCCAGATGCTGGAACTAGTGGAGTTGAAACCGCAGCGAAAGGTTGATGCCGCGATTGAGTATTTGGAGTTGCGTTTTCAAAACCCCGATCGGCGTATCCCATTTAACCACCCAACGATCTCTCCCGCCGTCGAAGTTTTGAAGCGTCATTCGGAGGTCGCCAATGCGACTCTTTCGGACAAGCTGCGTGAGAGCAGTCCCTCGACGCTGCTCCATTTACAGCTCGCTGGGCTATTGAAATTCAATGTTGCCGAGAATGCAGATCGTCTGCATCAACATTCGAAATCGGACAATCAAGAGGTTCGCGGCGAAGTCGTTGCGTTGTGGTCGAAGCATCTAGCAAACGCGGCAGCGAAACGGTCGCAGCCTGAGAAACAACCGCAGCCTGAACTCACCGAGAAGCTCAATGGCATCAATCCGAAATTCTTGAAATACGCCGAGACGATCATCCGCCGATACGACAAAGACGAATCGAGGTCGCTTCATGAGCAAGAGTGGCAATCAATGCTGATGAATCCGGCATCCGCGGATCTCAATCACGATGGGCACGTCACCATCGAAGAGTACGCCCTGCACATTTACAACCGATCAAAGAAGTAAGGAAAGCTGCCTCGATCCAGAAAGAACGAGGCAGCATCAATGTTGTCATGAGACGACCATCGTTCGCATCAGGGCTGGATGAACATCACTGGGAACTTACGAACCGGTGTTGGCCGTGAGCTGGGAGGATTTTGTGACGGACGTTCTCGTACAACAGGACGCGTCGGTGGCTGAGGTCCCGATGTCAGGTGGCTCGGCATCCGAGGTTGCACGCGACTCCAGTTCTGGATGATTTGTTGCAGTAGCGTTGTGATCTGTTGTTTCAGTTGGTTTGCTTCGCGTCGCAACGAGGCTTCGATCGAAGGCAGTTGGTTCAGCTCGCTGTTGAGGTTGGCGATTCCACTGGGGGCTTTGATTTCCAGTTTCAGTTCCTTCAACACTGGTTGAAGGAGTTTATCGGCCACTTTCTCAAGCGGTTTCAAAACCACACCGAGGACCTTGCCTGGCTTTTCCAAAATGTCCCGAATGCTGAACGACACTGTTTTCTTGCTGAACGGAATTTTGATCGAGAGTTTCTTGCCGAGTGTTTTCTGGAGTTTGGCAGCGGTCTTTTCAGCGGGAGCTAATTTTCGTTCAAAGCTGTCCAGCGATTGATCCATCGTCATGAATGCTCGGATGGGATCGTTCCACTGCGTCAGGTTTTTGCCAACTCGATCAACTGATTGACGTGTGTCGGTGAGAACGTTGGAAATCGACCGGACTGTTGGTCGAGCCAGTCGTGAAGTGGCGTCAAAGGCAGCCGCTCCGCCTGGAATCGAATTGGCACGTGACGCGGTGGTTTGTAGGTCACGTCGCCAGGACGAAATCGTTTTCCGGTAGCCCGCCAGCTTCACTTCGCCGCCCAGAATGGATTGCTCCAGTTCACGCAATCGATCTTTTGCTGGACGGAGGACGTCCTTTTCCGCCTTGTCTGTTTTCTTACGCAACGTGTGGATTTGTTCTTGGACGCGTTGCAAGTTTTTGCGAAGCGTTCGGGCGATGGTGCGAACTTTTGGAATCGATGTGTAGGGAGCCAGGTTGTCGATCAAAGTCTTCAACCGTTCGTCAGTCGCCTTGATGGCTTTGGTCGCGTCGATCGCATGTGTCACTCCTTCGCGAGCGGTTTTGACTTGTTGGCGGAGTTGGTTGAGGCGGGTTTGCAACGTTTGACACTCTTTTTCGATGCGTGCCAAATCGCTGTCGATCGCCCGTGTTTCCGGCATGTTGGTTGGGATGGAAGCGGCTTTCAGGGTGGTCGCGGCAAAAGCGAGCAGGAACGGAAGCGTCAGGACGATCGCGGGTTTCATCGGACTTCTCGCGTTGGGAGGGCGGTTTGGTTTGAGCGGCGTTTGGATGCCGGAGTTGGTTGTCGGGAGTTCCTGCGTGGTGAGATCGAAAATGCCCTCAACGAATTTCTGAAAACGTCGGTGAGGGGCTCTGGTACACTGTTGGTCCCTCCCCTCCCACTTTCGTTCCTGCCTTGTGGAAGACCCAGTTCCATGCGGAATTCTCCGCTGCGATGCGCCCCATTCGTGATGTTCTGCGCGTGGACGGTTCTTCAGTCCGTTCATCCGGTGTTGGCATCCGAACCCGATCGAACCGCATCGGACGCTGTGGCGAAGACGCCGGCGTCGTTGAAATCTGTCTTGCAAGATCGCTGCGTGAAATGTCACTCGGAGGGCGAGGATCCGGCCGGCGATGTCGCTTTGACCGAAGTGGATAGCGGTAACGTTGCCGGTGACTTGGATCGGTTGCAAAGCCTGATCGATGTGTTGGACCTGGAGGAAATGCCGCCGGAGGATGAGCCGGAGCTATCAGCCGAAACACGCCAGGAATTGCTCGCGGAGTTACGAGCGACTTTGCACGCGGCGGTTGCCGTGAATAAGCAATACCCTCGCACGCCGATTCGGCGGATGAATCGGTTTCAGTACAACAACGCGGTGATGGATCTACTCGAGTTAGAGAGCATCGTTTTCACGTTGCCCGAACGCATGCTGCGAGAGCATCGTGGTTACTTTCAACCGGCTTCCGGGAAGATGCCCGACGAAGTGTTCGTGGGCAGCCGACCGCTCGGCAAGTCACAAATGATCGAGCCTCGTTTGGCTGGCGTCGCTGCTTTCCCGCAGGACTTGCGAGCGGAACATGGTTACGACAATCAAGCGGATCACTTGTCGCTGTCGCCGTTGTTGATGGAGTCGTTTTTGAAGCTCGGACAATCGATCACCGAGAGTCCCGACTTCAAGCCAAAGAATGTCGGGATTTGGAAGTCGTTCTTTGCGGCTCCCGCTCTCGAAACGAATCTTGAGATGGAGGTGCGAACACGGTTGAAGCAATTCCTGACACGTGCGTTTCGTCGCCCAGTCGAAGACGCACAACTGGATCGCTACTGCCAATTTGTGCAGCAAAGTCTTGAGGATGGATTCGCCTTTCCGGTTGCGATGAAGTCCGTCGCGGCAGCGACTATTTCTTCGCCTCGATTTTTGTATCTGTACGATACGTCCGGCCAACCCGAAACAGCCACGCCGGTCGACGACTATGAACTCGCGTCGCGGTTGTCGTTCTTTCTATGGGGCAGCATTCCGGATCAGACCTTGTTGGATCTCGCTGCCGACGGTCGTTTGCGTCAACCAGAAGTGTTGACCCAGCAATTCGAACGCATGATTCGCGATCGAAAGCTGAAGCGGTTTTGCGATAGCTTTCCTTCGCAATGGCTGCAGCTCGAACGAATCATTTCATCGGTGCCCAACCCAGACGAGTTCCCGCAGTTTTACTTTTTGAAGTACCGCGACAGCATGCACATGATGCTGGAACCTTTGTTGTTGTTTGAAACGGTGTTGATTGAAAACCAACCAATCACTCAATTGATCGATTCCGATTTCACCTATCGGTCGGATCTGCTGGAGAACGCGTACGGCGAACTGGCGACTGATCCCAAACGCAATGGTGGGGCGGTGCAGGCGATCCGCTTTCGTCGATTGCCGATCGCAGATCGCCGTACTGGCGGAGTGATCACGAACGCGGCGGTGATGACGATGACGTCGGGGCCGGAGCGAACGCAACCGATCACTCGAGGAGCGTGGTTGGCGGGCGTGGTCTTCAACAAACCGCCCGAGCCTCCTCCCGCGGATGTGCCCGCGTTGGGCGAGAAACCCGCGGAAGGCGAGGAGCATCTGACGCTACGTGAGCGGCTTTCGATGCACCGGAAAAGGTCGGACTGCAAAGGGTGCCACGAACAAATCGACCCGTTGGGATTTGCGTTGGAAAATTTCAATCCGGTCGGAGCCTGGCGAGATACCTACGAAAACGGCCGCGACGTCGACATGGCCGGAACGCTGCTCCGCAAGCATCGTTTCGAGAACGTGATTGAATTCAAGGACGCGTTGCTGTCGGAGAAGGATCGATTCGCCCAAGCCTTGGCAGGGCATCTGCTGAGCTTTGCGTTGGCTCGTCCATTGAGTGCGGCGGATCGAGTTTCCCTGGAAGAGATCACGGCAGCCGTTTCCGCGGACGAATACAAAATGCACACGTTGCTTCGTCAAATCGTTTTGAGCGAGCCGTTTCAAACCAAGTCGTTCCCACAAGTCGCGAGCAATCCACGGCTATGATTCGATCCACTCGACGTCGTTTTCTTCGCGGTCTTGGTGGTGCCTCATTGGCATTGCCTTGGATGCCGAGCATTGCCATGGCGGGGCAGTCGGACAATGTGCCAATGCGGATGGCTCATTTCTATGTGCCGATCGGAGTTGTCCGGCGCGGGTTCTTCCCGGGCGAAGCCAATGATGTGATCCCGGAAGGCAACCTTGGCAACGTGATGAAATCGTTGGGCAAGCAGAGTCCGTTCGCCAGCGACGAACCGCTCGATCAATTGACGCCGACGCTGGAACCATTGGCGGCATTCAAGCACAAAATCAATCTGATCACCGGAATGGATCGCACGTTCCAGCAAGGTACCGATGTGCACGCGCAATGTGCCTCGTGTTACTTGAGCAGTGCGGTGCCGTACACGGTCGAGGGAACCGCTTGGCCGCTCGACCGAACGCTGGATCACTTGGTGGCGGATGGCATCGGCACGGAAACCCCTTTCGCGACGTTGGAGTTCAGTTGCAACAGTCATCGAGACAACAAAGAGTCGATCTACTTCGACAATATTTCGTGGTACGGAACCGGCCACTTGGCGCCGTCGATTCGTGACCCGCGAAAGATGTATCATCGGTTGTTCTCGACCCAAGAAATTGACCGCTACCGAGACGTTACGAATCTGGTTCTCGAAGACGCTCGCGATTTGAAAATGCACTTGGGGTACGAAGACCGTCACAAGTTTGCCGAGTACTTCGATTCGATTCGCGCCATCGAGACGCAAATGGATCGACTGGAAAAGATGAAGTCGCAGCTTTCTCGAGTGCAACTGGACGAACCGCCCGAAGCCTATTTGCCTCGCGGAGAATACATCCGCTTGATGGGCGATCTGATGGTGGTGTCGCTGCAGACCGGATTGACCAACGTTGCGACGTTCATGGTTGGGCCTGAACGATGGGACACGCCGTTCAAGTTTGAAAGCTTGTTCGACAAACCTCGCAGTCATCATCAGATGTCACACAACCAAACCAAGATGATCGATGACCTATTGAAGGTCGATCGTTTTCACATGGAGCAGTATGTCTATCTGATGGAAAAGATGGATTCGATCGAGCAGGCCGATGGTTCCACGTTGTTGGACAACACGTTGTTCACATACGGATCCGGTTTGGGCGATGGATCGACGCACCAATACAACGACTTGCCGATTGTTGTCGCGGGAGGCGGAAAACGTGTCGCGTCCGGACGTCACATCAACATGCCCGAAGGAACACCGCTCGCGAATTTATGGTTGACGCAAGCTCGTTTGCTGGGGATCCAGATGCCGCGTTTTGCCGACAGCACCGGAACGGTAGACGGCTTGATGGCCGAGCGTTCTTAGAAAGCCGTGGCGTTGGTTACAGAGATGCGGTGATGAGGTTGCTGCTCATCGGGACGGATTGACTGGGAAGGCAAAGCCAGTCGGTGATCACGACTCGTTGCACCAAGGGTTCGTCGAGGTGTTGCAGCACAACATCCATCAGCCGCTCGCGAATTTCTTTTTGCGACGGGTCGCTCAGCCAAGATGCGTCGACTTGTCGCAGCATTTGTTCCGCGGCTTCGGTGATGGGAAGTTGATTTAGCTTCAAGCGTTCTTCGCCGCGGAAACGGCGGGACGGATCGACGATCGCGTGCAATTGAAATTGATAAGTGCTGTCAGGCACGTTGGGGTTTTGGAACCTCAACAGGCCAATTTCGATCGCGGAGCTCTGCATATTGCTGAGTCGAGCCACACGACTGCGAACGTAACCAATCACGGCAGCATGGATCGCCACCATGAGAAGGATGATCGCAGGGGCCCAAAAACGTCGCAGCAGTTGCACGGGATTGCTCGGGAGAGTGAAGTCAAAGCGAATTTGGAACCAAGAAGAGATGTTGAATGGTTCCGCCGAAGCCTAGGTTGCTAATACTGAGCGGGCAAATGAATGCACCGAAATTCCGCTGTTCCCCGTCTAGTTCGCGATTTCGCCGAGCCAGATCGCAAGCGAATGTCCGAAAAAATCTTGCTTGGACCGAGTTCCCGGCTTCGCAAAAGGCTCTGGTGAAACGGAATCGCGGCGTTGCTGACCCCCGTTTTCGTCTATCACCCACGCTCGAATTGATCGACACTGCGGCTTCCGCAACCTTCGCCCTCATCACCCGCCACCCGAGAATTGATTGACCGTGCCCGCTGTGGAATCGAAACGGACCATTCGTGAAGTCTGGATTTTCACCAGCCCCAAGGCGGGTACCGGCGCGGGACGTGGCGAGATCTTGCGGCTGATCGAACTGTGCCGCGCCGAAGGGATGGTCTGCCGCAGGATCGACAATCTGGCTGAACTCGCCGAACGCGTTGGCCAGGCCGATCACTTGCCCGACGACGTGGCCGTGGTTGGCGCCGGGGGAGACGGGACGCTGGCACTGCTCGCCGGGCAATTGCCTCAGGGGACCGCGTTGATTCCGATGCCGATGGGCACCGAAAATTTGCTGGCCCGTTACTACAAGTATTCGCGGGAGGCCGAGGATGTGTTGGCGACCATCCGGCGAGGCGAGGCGATGAAGATTGACGCGGGCCGAGCCAACGGACGATTGTTTCTGGTGATGGTGACGGCGGGATTTGACGCGGAAGTCGTCCGAGCGATGCACCTGACGCGTCGCGGTCACATCAATCGATTCAGCTACGCTGGTCCTCTCTGGCGAGCGATCCGGCGTTATGCATTTCCGGTGATCAATGCCGAGATGGAAAATGCTGCGCCGGTGTCTTCAGCGAAATTGGTTGGTGCGGACACCAATGGGACGGCCGCGAAACGTGGTGCCTCCTCGACAACGCAGTCCATTCGCACGAGCGGCTGTTGGATGATGGCGTTCAATTTGCCTTGCTATGCGGCGTCCTTGCCGATCGAGCCCGAGGCAAATGGCAACGATGGGCAACTGGATTTGATCAACCTGACGTATGGGTCGGTGATCGCTGGCCTGCGATATTTGATGGCGTTGCCAGGTGGTCGGCATTTGAAGCGGTCCGATGTCTTTCGTTTCCAAGCGACGAAGATTTCGTGGTCCAGCCTTTCGCGTGTGCCGTATCAGATTGACGGGGACTATGCCGGGCGATTGCCGGTCCAGATCGAAGTCTTGCCCGACCATGTGACGTTGCTGCGGCCGGCAAGCTAGTGGATTGTCAGTCCGATTGGCAACGAAACCGGCAACCGCCAAGATGAAACGTAGCGATTTAGTTGTTGGCTCGATTTGGCGGAATGGTTCGTCGCTCGGCCAGTGCTAGATCGATTGTTTCTGATCCGCCCGACCCGCATGGCCCGCGAACCGATGACCGAAACTGCTGAGATTCAACCCGTTCGAATTCGCGATTACGTTTGTGGTCCGGGGGAACCGTTGTTGGTGATCGCTGGGCCTTGTGTGTTGCAGTCACGAGAGTTGGCACTGGAGATTGGCGAAGAGTTGGCTCGGATCAACCAGCGTCCGGACGTGCAGGTGATTTTCAAGGCTTCGTTCGATAAAGCCAACCGGACCAGCTTGGCATCCAAACGCGGCCCGGGAATCGAGCAAGGGCTGGGGCTTCTCGAGGCGGTTCGGGCGAACACGGGATTGCCCGTGACGACCGACATTCACTTGCCCGAACAAGCCGCGCCTGTCGGGGAAGTCTGCGACCTGCTGCAGATCCCTGCTTTCTTGGCTCGTCAAACGGATCTGTTGGTTGCCGCGGCGGGCACCGGGCGTCCCGTGAACGTCAAAAAAGGTCAGTTCATGTCGCCGGGAGACATGCGGTATGTCGTCGACAAATTGCGAGGTTCGGGTGACGGTGGCGTGATGGCGTGCGAACGCGGAACGTTTTTCGGTTACGGCCGTTTGGTCAACGACATGCAGTCGATCCCGATCATGCGATCCTTGGGCGTTCCCGTCGTTTTTGACGCCACTCACAGTGTGCAACAGCCGGGGGGACTGGGCGGAGCGACGGGCGGAAATCGAGAAATGGTCGAACCATTGGCTCGCGCCGCCGTAGCCATCGGTTGTGACGCTCTCTTTTTCGAGACGCACCCCGACCCGAAAACGTCACCGAGCGACGGGCCGAATATGATTCCGCTGGACCAATTCGCGGGAACGTTGGACCGCTTGCTGCGTTTGCGAGAGACGGTCGACGGCCTGGATGGCTGATTGGCCCGCGATGCAACGTTTTCGAAACGCCTTCTTTTCTTCGCTGCTCTGTTTGTTCCCGCCGTGCTCCACTTTGCCAAACAAGCCATGACGTTTGCTCTCTCGCCCGCATCGGTATTGGCATGCATGGCATCCGCCACGGTATTGCTGGCTGGATGCACCGACGACTCGGAAACCGTGCGTCGGATTCAAACTCAACGACAAGTCGCTCTGCAGAAGCAGTCTCAGCAGGATCACCTTGGCGAAACCGTTTCGCTGCTCAGCCAGTTCGTGGGACTGAATGAGGAGAAGGCCAGCCGCCAAATTTCTTACCACTTGAATCAGTGGTCGCAAAATCAATCCGGGGGCGAGGGCTCGGTCAATGTTCCCGAACTGGCGTCCACGTTGACCGACGTTGTTCCTGAAGAAAACCTGCGAGCGGAAATCTTGCGGTCCGAGTTTCAGCCGACCGATGTTGGAGTGCTGCGAGACGCCTATTTGTTCCGTCATGCGGTTCAGTGGATCGATGATCCGGTTCGCGAAGATCCGTTGTTGGTGGATTGGTTGAATGGATTGTCGGAGGAGATCGGCGAGGACGCGGCGGCTCAGCTTCGGACCGCTTGTCGCCTGTTCGATTGGACGATTCGCAACGTCGCGGCCGAGCCTTTAGACAGTTCTGGTAGCGTTCCTCCGCAAGTCCCGCGACCACAGCTTCCATTTGGGATGATGCTGGAAGGTCCCGGATATCGGCAAACGCTGTATCAAACGATCTGGCGCGGCCGGGGTGATCCGATCCAGCGTGCCAGTGTTTTCACGGCACTGTGCGAGCAAGCAGGTGTTCGCTCGGCGGTTTTGGCTCGGCAATCCGATGACGACGGATCGTTGACCCCGTGGGCGGTCGGCGTTTTGGCGGGCGATCAGATCTACCTTTTCGAAACTGAATTGGGATTGCCAATCCCCGGTCCCGATCAAGTTGGCGTCGCGACGTTAGAACAGGCTCGGAAAGAGCCGACCGTGATGCGACGTTTGGATGTTGCCGGCTACTTCGACTACCCACTTTCGCGAACCGATATTCAGCAGAGCGTCGCGCTGCTTAATACTCGGATGGAAGCCGTCTCACCGCGAATGAAAAAGCTGGAAGATGGGCTGACGGGTGATCGCCGAATGACCTTGTACGTCGACGTTGACAAGGTAGCGAAACAGCTCGACGCGGTTCCCGGGATTGCTGGCGTGCGAATGTGGACGTTGCCGTTGCTGGCAGAGATCTATCAAGCGGAAGCGAGGCGAATGGTCGACCGAGATCCGATGTTCTCGTTCTATTTCATGTCGCGATGGGCAGTGTTGGACGGCCAGGATGAGATGGCCCGGAATCTTTCCAGTGGTCGCTGGCAACACCTGACCGGACAGTTCGCCGATGACGACATCGAGGGCGTGAAGGGAGCTCGAACACGGTATCTGGAGCAACGTGCTCCTGAATTTGAAATTTCCGATTTGCGAATCAACGTGGATCTGCAAAAGCGATACGGTTTGCGGCGTGGATTGGGGATCGACAGTTCGCAGTACGATCAACAGTTGCAGCAAATTCAAATGTTCATGCGATTGGGCAAACGCACCGCGACGCATTGGCTGGCATTGGTGCAGTACGACGACGGGCGATTCGACACGGCGGCCAATTGGTTCGAAAAACGCGTGTTGGATGAGGAGCAATTGTCGATGTGGGAAGATTCCGCTCGGTACAACCTCGCTCGTGCAAAAGAACACGCCGAAGCGTGGGATGAAGTGGAAGAATTGCTGAAATCGGAGCGAACTTACAGCGAGCATGGCAACCGTCTGCGGGCTAGATTGGTCGACAAGTCATTTCAAGAGTGACTCCATAGATCCGGGGTGATACACTGGCACTCGCCGGCTTTGGGGCAGATGAACGATCTGTCCTCCCACCTTGAGCCGTTCCCCCCCACCATTCTCACCTTCCGCCAGTAAGCGAAACGACGATGTTCGTCCGCCGATCAAATCGAGACCATCGGTCTACTCATGCGCGCCAGAGGTTCATCCTCGACACGAAGTGGATTCGATGTCTGAGTGTCGGGCTGGCCGCAACGCTGGTTTCATCGACGTGGGCGAGTGCCGATGACACAGACTTCTTCGAGGCCAAGGTCCGGCCACTGCTGATCGAACGTTGTTACGAATGCCATTCAACTGAATCTGGCGAGTCGATGGGAGATTATCGGCTGGACTCCGCGCCGGCGATGCTCGCCGGTGGGTCACGCGGTGCGTCGATCGTTCCTGGCAAGGCGGATGCCAGCGTACTGATCCGTGCGATCGGCTACGACGAACCCGGGCTGGAGATGCCGCCGGACGAGAAGCTCAGTGATGACGAAATCTTGATTCTTAAACATTGGATTGATTCAGGAGCGACCGATCCGCGGACCGACGAGCATTCGTCGGAAAAGCCTGTGTCGCCGCTCAGTCGTGACGTCCGTTCGCACTGGGCGTTTGTTCCGCCGGAACGCGTGAGCGGAGACGATTTGCGAGAACACAATGTTGGCGTCGCCGTTAACTCTCGCGATTTGATAGATGACTTGTCAGCGAAGTACGCCAATGAACTTGGGGTCCCCGTCAGCGAGATGGCCGACCGAGATACGCTGCTTCGTCGGTTGCACTTCGATTTGTCCGGACTCCCGCCGACCTTCGACGAACTCAAGTCGTTCCGAGAAGATCGTCGTCCGGACGCGTTTCAGCGGCGTGTGAATCGGATGTTGGCGGACCCTCGCATGAGCGAGCGAATGGGGCGGCATTGGTTGGACGTCGCTCGCTATGCGGACACGATCGGGTACACCACGGCTGGCAAAGAGAGGACGATCAAAGGATCCCATCGCTACCGTGATTGGGTCTTGAAGGCGTTCGCGGAAGACATGCCGTTTGATGCAATGGTGCGTCATCAATTGGCGGGAGATCGAACAGATCCCAAAAATGAAAGCGGCAACGCCGATGCGATGGGATTCATCACCATCGGGCGGAAGTTCTTGTCGAACGATGACACGCTGGATGACCGCATTGATGTGATCACCCGAGGATTGTTGGGGCTGACGGTTTCGTGTGCTCGATGTCACGATCACAAATTCGATCCGATTCCCACGTTGGACTATTACTCGCTCTACAACGTGCTTAACAACAGTGTGCCGCCGGAGGACTTGGACGCCGCCGCGAGCCCGCTGATGTTGGTCGATCGCGACAAACTTCGTCGGCAACAGGTTTACGTTCGAGGCCAGCGGGGCAATCGCGGAGATGACGCCCCACGTCAATACCTAACCGCGTTCCGTAAGTCAGAGGAGATCCCTTTTGAGACGGGCAGCGGTCGTTTGGATCTCGCGGAAAAGATCATCTCGAACGAGAACCCGCTGACCGCTCGTGTGTACGTCAACCGTGTGTGGGGACATCTGACCGGGCGACCGCTTGTCGATTCACCCAGTGATTTTGGTTTTCGAACCGCCGCTCCGTCGATCCCAGAAACGCTTGATGATTTGGCGGCGGACTTTCAATCGCACTGGAGCACGCAGCGTTTGATGCGTCGCATCCTGTCGACTCGGATTTACCAGCAGTCATCCATCACAGACTCAGTGATGCTCTCTTTGGATCCGAGCAACACTTCGTTGGCAAGAGCGGAAAGACGTCGACGTGATTTTGAATCGTTGCGTGATTGCATTTTAGTCGGTGCGGGCCAAATTGATCGCCAATACGGAGGCGAGTCGGTTGAGATCACATCGCCGACCATCACGCCTCGCCGAACGTTGTATGCGATGATCAATCGTCAGAATTTGCCAGGGCTGTTTCGAACGTTTGATTTCGCCAGTCCCGATATGCATTCGCCCGAACGCTATCAAACGACGGTGCCGCAGCAAGCGTTGTTCTTGTTGAATCATTCGCAGCTATCGTCGGCCGCGTTGGAAGCAGCCCGTGAAGTGAAGCAAAGTCACAACGATGTCGGCCAACAAGTGACAACCTTGTTTCAGCGATTGCTTCAACGGCAGCCGACCGCTTCGGAGTTGGAAGAAGCCGTCGCGTTCGTTCGATCAGAAAGTTTGCCTCCTTTGGTGGAAGCTGATCCACGAGAGTTGTGGACGTATGGAACAGCAAACTGGAAAGACAATCAACTCAGTGAATTCACCGAGTTTCCCGTCTTTGACAAAAATGGCTGGCAGATCGAAGGCAAGTATCCGAGTCCGGGACCATTCAGTTACGCTCGGTTGACCAACGAAGGCGGTCACCCGGGGCACGGTGACAACGCGGCCGTCGTTCGGCGTTGGAAGAGTCCGATGGATGGTGTCGTGAAAGTCACCGGGATGGTCGGCCATCGTGCCAAGCAAGGAGATGGCATCCAAGCAGTGATTCGCATCGGCGGCGAGGTTGTATTCAGCGAAAAACAATTCAGCAGCAATCGACCTCTGCCAACGAAGAAGCGGAAGATTCGCAAAGGCGAGTTTGTTGAGTTCATCGCTCACAGCGGTTCGACATTGAGCCACGATAGCTTCTTCTGGCGATCCAAGATTTCGGCTGCTTCAAAAGACGGCACGGTGGTCGAAGCCAACTCGGTGGACGACTTCAGTGGACCATTTCAAAAGACCGAAACGCCTCAGTTGGACCGCCTCGCGCAGCTGGCCCAGGTATTGTTCCTCACCAACGAATTCGCATTCGTGGATTGAATCATGAATCTCAATTTCTCTCGACGCGAAGCGTTGAAGGCATGCGGAATGGGCTTGGGCTCACTCGCGTTGACCGATGCACTCTGCCGCGAAAGCGTTGCATCCGGGTTGCCAAATCCAGCGGATTTCGGTGGGGAAGTGATGCCACACTTTCCCGCGAAAGCCAAACGTGTCATTCACCTGTTCATGAACGGTGGCCCCAGCCAAGTGGACTCGTTTGATCGCAAGCCGGCGCTCGAAGAGTTCGATGGTAAGACTGCTCCAATGGCAAACCTGAAGACCGAACGCCCGACCGGCAACGTGATGCGTTCGCCTTACAAATGGGACAAGTACGGTGAGTGCGGGTTGGAAGTCAGTGAGCTGTTCGAACACACCGCCAAGCACGCGGATGATTTGTGTGTGATCAACAGCATGTACGCGGACGTTCCAAATCACGAGCCGTCATTGTTGCTGATGAATTGCGGCGAAGCCCGATTGATTCGTCCAGCAATGGGATCATGGCTCACCTATGGATTGGGCAGTGACAACGAGAATCTGCCTTCGTTCATCGCGATGTGCCCGGGTGGTTACCCGATCAAGGAATCGCAGAATTGGCAGAACGGGTTCTTACCTGGCAAATACCAAGGCACCTACATCGACAGCAGTTTCGCGACGGTCGAACGGTTGCTGGAAAACATCCGTGGCCGTTCGGTTCACCCGACGAACCAGCGTGAGCAGTTGGATCTGCTTGCAAAGTTGAATCAGCAACACGCGTCCGAGCGAGGCAATGATCCGCGTTTGGAATCACGCATCGAATCGTTCGAGCTTGCCTACCGAATGCAGAGCGAAGCGTCGGAAGCGTTCGACATCAGTCGCGAAACGGAAGAAACTCGCACGATGTATGGCGACGGCGACTTTGCGCGGCAAGCCTTGATCGCTCGGCGGCTGGTCGAACGAGGCGTCCGATTTGTACAGCTCTACACCGGTGCCGGCCAGCCTTGGGACAGCCACGACGACTTGGACAAGGCTCACCGGCGAGTTGCCAAGGGTGTCGACCAAGGGATCGGGGCTTTGTTGAGCGATCTGAAGCGAACCGGATTGTTGGACGAGACGCTGGTGATTTGGGGCGGAGAATTCGGACGGACTCCCGTCGTGGAAATGCCAAAAGAAGGATCCAACCAAGGCAAGATGAACGGCCGCGACCATAACCACTATGGGTTCACGATGTGGATGGCCGGCGGCGGTGTGAACGCGGGAACGCGAGTGGGTGCAACCGACGAGCTCGGCTTCAAAGCGGTGGAGAACCGCGTTCACGTACACGACATGCACGCGACGGTCTTGCGACTGATGGGTTACGACCACAAGCGGCTGACGTACCGCTACGCCGGTCGCGATTTCAGGTTGACCGACGTCCACGGACGAATCGTCGACGAAATCATTGGTTGATCAGAGTGCTCAACTAAGGTCATTCGATTCCGACTCTTCTGCGTGCTCGTGCTCAGCGAAGCGGTGCTCGTACTCGTCATCGATGTCAGGATGGTGTCCCGCGGCACCATCGGATTTGATCGCCATTCAGGGCAGCATCACAATGGTCCGATCGAGGATGGCATTCATCGCGTCATCGTCTTGGAATTTGATTCTGTTGGTTCTCAGCAGCAGGTCTTGGACGGCGGCACGCAGCCATTGGTCGCGAGCCTGACGTCGCAAACCGCTCAGCGACGGTGATGTCTCGAAAGACCGAGCAACGTCGTTGATCGAAAGTAGGTCAACGTCGAGTCGTTCGCTGTCAAACGTTTGAGAGGACCATATGGACGGGTTTCGATCACGAGTACGAGCACCGTCGCTGACGCGTCTGAGCACGAGCACGAAACTGGAAAGCTAGCTGGCACCTTCTGCTCTTGAGCTTTGTGCCCAATTGCCCCGGATGGGCTGCCGTCCTTAGCTCGGGGCGGAAGCCTCGAAACCGATAGCGGAACCTAGCAGGTTGCCCCGGACGGGGCCGTCGTTGGCACTTCAGAAGACGCGAGAACGGCGGCTCGGCGTGCAACGCTTTGCTCTGCTGTTTTCCCGACGAAACACAGCGGAAAACGAATTCAATTTGTGCCTGTCAAATGGTCCGCAATTGACTGGGCAAACATGTCAATCGGAGGCTGCATGTTTTGTTGCTTGGCAGTTTCAATATTTCGTTGCCACATCGCTTGAAGCTCGGTTTTCACCGGTGGTTGCTTCCACGTCGTTGTTTTGTTTTCGCCGATGGGCTCCGACGTGCAAGACGAAGGAAGGTGGCTGGTGCTTTGTGGATGGGTGCGCGCGGGCCGACAGAGGGCCTCTGTCGGCGACAGGTGCGTTGGGTTTTTTGGAGGTGCCGGCATTCTGCGGCGCACATCACACGCAAATTGAGAGGGCCTTGACTTGCAAGTGCTGAAACGATGGCTGGCGCTTTGTGGATTGGATCGCTTGTTGCGACGGGTGTGCTCAGGCCGACGGAGGGCCTCCGTCGGCTAGTGCGCCTGCAAAGGCGATTGAATTGTCAGGTGAAAGTCCTGATTGGGGAATTCGTTACCGCCCCGTAGCTGATGGTAACTGCGTTTTCAACAGAAAGGGTGGAGAGCAACCAAAAGCGAATGAGCAGTCCGTAAC